>CALFIV010000245.1 GCA_937877295.1 uncultured Clostridia bacterium | reverse complement strand
CCTGCGGGATGTCGGAAACAACACTTCCGTTCGGAGAACCCTGCGCGATTTCTCCATTGAGGATCTCCTGTTCCGCAAGGCGTTGAATGTGACCGACGAATCGGCGCGCGCCTTTTACGCGGACAAGGTCGTGCTGGTTACGGGCGGGGGCGGGTCCATCGGAAGCGAGCTTTGCCGCCGGATCGCCGCCTGCAAACCGAAGCGGCTGATCATCCTCGATATTTACGAGAACAACGCATACGATATACAGCAGGAGCTGAAGGAACAATACAAGAATCTGGATCTGAAGGTTCTGATCGGTTCTGTTCGCGACAGCCGACGGATGTTCAAGGTATTCAGCACCTACCATCCGCAGATCGTCTATCATGCCGCAGCGCATAAGCATGTTCCGCTGATGGAGGACAGCCCGTGCGAATCGATCAAGAACAACGTGCTCGGTACATATAAAACCGCGTACGCCGCAATAGTGCACGGCTGCGAACGGTTTGTACTTATCTCCACCGACAAGGCGGTCAATCCGACCAATGTCATGGGCGCGAGCAAACGCCTTTGCGAAATGGTGGTACAATGCTTTGACGCAAAGATCAAGGCGGGAAAGGCAAACGAGATTCCGCAGCTGTTCACGCACGTAGGCTATGAGAACGCGGACAAGGACGGCACCGGACGCGTCTTTATGAACATCCGTACCGAATTCGTAGCCGTGCGGTTCGGCAATGTACTCGGCAGCAACGGCTCGGTCATTCCGCTGTTCCGAAAACAGATCGAAAAGGGCGGTCCTGTCACGGTTACGCATCCCGATGTAATCCGGTATTTCATGACGATTCCGGAGGCGGTCAGCCTCGTCATGCTCGCCGGCACGTATGCCAAGGGCGGCGAAATCTTCGTGCTGGACATGGGAAGCCCGGTCAAGATTGATACGCTTGCACGTAACCTGATCAAGCAGGCGGGGCTGAAACCCGACGTCGACATCAAGATTGAGTATACCGGTCTGCGCCCCGGCGAAAAGTTGTATGAGGAAAAGCTGATGGCCGAGGAAGGGCTCAAAAAGACCGATAACGAGCTGATCCACATCGGCGCGCCGATCCCATTCGATCAGGATCTGTTCTTAAAGAATCTCGAAACGCTGATGAACGCCGCCTATGCGAATGACGACAACATCCGCGAGCTCCTGATGGGCATGATTCCGACGTATCATCCCGCGGACAATCGCGAAGGAAAACAGACCATCACGGTGCTCGGCGCATCAAGCGAAACAGCGAAGGATCAGCCGGTCGCAGTGAGCTGAGCAAGCTGCATGAGCAGGAAACGTGTCCGAACGCGCCGTATGGTTCTGTGGATCGTTACAGGATTTGTAACGGCATTCATCTTTGCACAATCCGCATTGCCGCAAAGTGTTTCGGCGGAAGAAAGCGGCTGGATCATGGAACGCATCGTCAATCCGTTTCTTGCATTCTTCGGCATACATCCGCTGTCCCATATGATCGTGCGAAAGCTTGCACACATCTTTGAGTTCGCCGTACTTGCAATGCTGCTTGTTCCGTGCTGGAAGGGAAGCGTGCCAAGATGCATCGGCACCGGATTCGCAACCGCATTTTTCGATGAAACCATCCAGTTGTTCACCGGCCGCGGCGCACAGATACAAGACGTCTGGATCGACATGATCGGCATAGCGGCAGGCCTGCTGCTCGGATTGCTGCTTTGGAAAGCTTTGCATTGCCGCAGACAGTCAAAACAACAGAAGTCACAAGCATAACCTTGGAAAAAAGGAGTCAGCATGAACAAATTTTCAGATGATCCGCGATTTGCAGGTGTCGAACCGTTTGAACGCAAGGTGTGGCTGTCCTCACCTACCATGCACGGTGATGAGCAGCATTGGGTGGACGATGCCATTTTAACCAATTGGGTCTCTACCGTCGGCGCAAACATCAACGAGGTCGAAAGACAGGTCGCTGCGCGTATCGGCGTCAAGTATGCCGTGGCACTTTCCTGCGGCACCGCCGCGCTGCACCTTGCAACCAAGTTAGCAGGTGAAAAGCTCTATGGACAGGCGCGCCCGAACGAGGGCACGCTCAGAGGTCATCGCGTGTTCTGCTCCGATATGACGTTCGAC
>CALFIV010000244.1 GCA_937877295.1 uncultured Clostridia bacterium | reverse complement strand
GCGGGTCTTGCACTCGACAACGCGTTCAAGACATATCCGAACGGTTTTCCGAAGGAACTCATGGACGCGTTTGAAGCACGCATCGGCCGCGGAACGCTCGGCAATGTCGTCGCAAGCGGCACGCAGATCATTCAGGAGCTTGGCGACGAACACGTACGTACCGGAAAACCCATCATTTACACCAGCGCGGACAGCGTGTTTCAGATCGCAGCACACGAAGAGGTCATTCCGCTTCCCGAACTCTACCGCATCTGCGAGATTGCGCGCGAGATGCTGACCGGTGAATATCTGGTCGGCCGCGTAATCGCTCGTCCGTTCGTCGGCGGCAACGGCGCATATCAGCGCACCGAAAACCGCAAGGACTATGCTGTCGAACCGTTCAAAGATACGATCCTTGACGGACTGACGGGGAAGGGGATGGACGTCGTCGCCATCGGCAAGATCGAGGACATCTTCTGTCATAGAGGCATCACGACTGTCGATCATACCAAAAACAATCCGGCAGGCATCGAGGCGACACAGCGGTTCATCGATGCGAAAACAGGTGATTTCATCTTTACAAACCTTGTCGACACCGACATGCTATACGGTCACAGAAACGACTGGGAGGGCTACGGACAGGCGCTTGAATACTTCGACGCGCATCTCCCAAAGATGCTCGAAGCATTGGAGGAAGGCGATATTCTCATGATCACCGCAGACCACGGCTGCGATCCGACGTTCCCGGGAACGGATCACACACGCGAGTACATTCCGCTTCTCATTGCCGGCAAGCACATTCGTCATGGCGTCAATCTCGGCGTGCGCAGACAGTTCTCGGATATCGGCGCGACGGTTTATCAGTATCTTACCGGCGAAACATGGCGCGAGGGAGTCTCATTCTTAAACGAAATCTGGGAGGACTGATATGGAAAACATCATCGAAATTATCAACAATGTAGTTGCGCTTTTGAAGGAGCAGGGCGCGGACAAGGCACGGATCGGTCTGATCCTCGGCAGCGGCTTGGGTGATTATGCAGAATCACTCGAAAACAAACGCTTCGTCAACTATGCGGACATCCCGGGATATCCGGTTTCCGGCGTCATCGGTCACAAGAACCGTTTTGTTATCGGCGAAAAATACGGCAAGACGGTCATTGCCATGCAGGGACGTTTTCATTATTATGAAGGCTACCCGCAGGCTTTGCTGTCGCTCGGCGTGCGTACAATGAAAAAGCTCGGCGTGGAAAAGCTGCTGGTCACCAATGCCGCGGGCGGCGTTAATATGAACTTCCATGCGGGCGATCTGATGATGATCACCGATCACATCAACCTTTCCGGCAGCAACCCGCTGATCGGCAAAAATCTCGACGAGTTCGGACCGCGTTTTCCGGATCAAAGCAATGTCTATGACAAAGACCTTCGTGCAAGGCTGACAGATCTGTCCGTACGGCACGGCATTCCGATGCAGGAGGGCGTGTATCTGATGATGTCCGGTCCGTGCTACGAGACG
>CALFIV010000243.1 GCA_937877295.1 uncultured Clostridia bacterium | reverse complement strand
CTTTACCCTCGTCAGATTCTTATCTGTCCCGCTCCCTAACTTTCCGTGAAGAACCTTTTTTATTCACGGAGGTACGCATGAAGTACAGCGTCAAGCTCATTATTAAGTCCACCGTGGAAAGCGGGGAAGTCTCTTTGGAAGAGTCCATCCTGATGATGGACGCCGATTCCTTCGACGATGCATACGATAAGGCGGAACAGTACGTGGAAGAACGCGGCGTATGCGATGCGTACCGGAATTATGAGGGCCAAGTCGTCACAAGGGAGATCGTTTCCTATGCCGACTGCTTTGCCCCGTTTGAGGACGATGACGACGAGGTGACGGAAGTGTATTCTTCCATCATACGTCCCGACGAAAAGCTGACGGAGGAAATGATCGTCGCGACGCTCAGACGATACAGCACGCGGAAGGATCTGCTGCCGTTCCGTGAAATTGTGGACATGGATGAACTTGACGACGACGGTTCGTTGGAATGAGAAAGGAGAGCAGCGATGCACTTTTACGCGGCTGACGCACATTGTGATTTTTTGTTCGGCGCGATGGAATACGGATGGACGATCGAGACGCAGAAGCGCGATCAGACGATCACGCAGCGAAATTTGGAGCAAGGCGGCACGGCGATCCAGTTTCTGGCGGCATGGAGCGATACAAAGCTTCGTGTTCCGCCGCTTGAGCAGGTGCTGATCATGATTGACCGCTACCATACGATGCTGGAGCGCAATCCGCAGTTTGTGCCGTTTACGCGCGATTTCGACCCGCGATCCGGAAAGATTGCGACGGTGCTCACCGTGGAAGGAGCGGAAGGATTGGGTGGCTCGCCGTCGATTCTGCGGGACTGGTACAGGCTCGGCGTGCGCGCCATGACCTTTACGTGGAATTCGGACAACGAGCTGGCCGGCGCGGCTGAGGGCAAGCGCAAGCGCGGGCTTTCGGAAGCCGGACGCGAGATTCTGCGGGAAATGAACCGCCTCGGCATCGCGTTCGACGTGTCGCATCTTTCTGACGCGGGCATCGAGGACGCCTTGCGGCTTTCCACGCAGCCGATCTTTGCATCACATTCCAATTGCCGCGCGATCAAAAACGCGCCGCGCTGTCTGGAGGACGATTATATCCGCGCAATCGGAAAGCAGGGCGGTGTGGTCGGCATCAATTTCTACGGACCGCAGCTTTGCGATTCTGGCTATGCGGAGATCAAAGACATCGTCAAGCACATCTGCCGTGTGGTGAGCCTTGCGGGCGTCGGCACGGCATGCATCGGTTCGGACTTCGACGGTATGCAGCGCTATCCGAAGGACCTCAAGAATCCTTCCGATCTGCCTGCGCTCTATCAGGCTTTACTTTCCGAAGGCTTCACTCCGGAGGAAGTTCACCGCATCGCATATCAGAACCTCCGCGACTATATCGCGCAGTTTGTATAACAGTAGAAATCGAACATGACAGGGGAACGCGTCTGGAAAAGAGCACAATCGGTACGACTCGATGTTGCCGATACGATTGAGCCGGGGATATCTGTCTGTTTCGATAAAAAGATCCCGAAAGAGACGCAGCATGAGCTGCGCTCCTTCGTACGCTGGATCGAAACGAATTATCACATTCCGATCACCCTGTGGGTGGATTTTGAATACAGGCACTATCTGGTGACCCGAGAGGGAAAACGCGTCGGATATCTGTTCTACTGGGCGGATTTTGAGAACTATCCGAAATTTGACGATCCGAATGACGTACCGATGATCCGGTTGCCGGTTCGAACGGAACGCAGTACCGTCGAGGAAATCCTGTTTTCATTCCTCGAAGCGATGACAGACTATTATGCGTGGATTTGCAACGAACCGATCAGAATAACCGATCTCGATGAAAAGGATGCGGAAGCCGTATTGGATGCATATCTGGATGCGCGCGATTCGGGAGAATGGCATTTCATCGGCTGACGGCAACAAAAAGTGCTTGCAATTTCAGAGCGGCTGTGGTATGATACCGCTTGCAAACGAAATAGGGGCATGATGTAATGGTAACATAGCGGTCTCCAAAACCGTTCTTGAGGGTTCGAGTCCTTCTGCCCCTGCCAGAAAAGGGTTGCTATCTTGACAAAGATAGCAATCCTTTTTACAATCTTGATAAGAAAACGAAGTAGGTGAACTAAATGATTCTTTTTAGACCCGTTGGTACAACCGAACTGAATTTGATAAAGCAGAGCAATTATAAGGAGTTTCCTCCAAGACTCCCTGAGCAACCCATCTTTTATCCTGTGTTGAATGAAGAGTACGCATGCGAGATAGCGGAGAAATGGAACACCAAAACAGGCGATGGAAAAGGCTATGTAACACGGTTCACCTTGGATGACGAATACATCGGGCAATTTGATGTTCATACTGTTGGCAATCATGTGCATCAGGAACTGTGGATTCCTGCTGAAGAACTGCCGACTTTCAACAGTCATATAATTGGATTGATTGAAGTCATAAGGGAGTTTGGCGGTGATGTTACGAAACCTAACGATTTCCTTTGATTTGTTATAATAACAATCTTTGCCCAGAAAAAAGCACGCGAAAGCGTGCTTTTTTCAATGAAGTCGCCCTTCGGGCTAATGAAGAAATGAAGACGCTTCGCTAATGAAGACGCTCCTTCGGAGCTAATGAAGGAACGGGGCGACTTCGCTTCATTAGGCAACAGAG
>CALFIV010000242.1 GCA_937877295.1 uncultured Clostridia bacterium | reverse complement strand
GCTCTTCCGATCTCCATGTCGTCGTCCTTCTCGCCAACCTTCTCCACGATGCCCGCATTCTCGTGCCCCAGCACCATCGGGTATGTCTCCATGCCGGGAAAATGACCTTCAACCAGCTTGCGGTCCGTGGCGTTGCAGAGCGCCATCGTCTCCACCCTCATCAGCGCCTGGTAGGGACCCGGCTCCGGCGTCGCGACCTCCTGCACTTCGAATCGCCCGGGCTCGGTTATGACCAATGCTTTCATCTATCTGTTCCTTTCTCTTGTTGCGCCAATCTGGCGTAGATGCTTTCCATTGCACGATACGTGTCGAACATGAGTTTTCGGCGTTCAGCGTAGAATGCCGTGCGCGAGGCGTCCGGCACGATCTCGCCCGCCGTGCGGACAAACCGTTCCGTCGCCGTAAAATCGGGGAAGAGCCCGCACGCGACGCCGCCCGTCAGCATCGATGTGACCGCCATTCCCATGACGCCCGAACCGACGCCGCAGGCCACGGCTGCGCCGGACGCCGCGGCAACGGAAACCGCCGGAGATTTGCTCGGCGGACAAACGGCCGTGGAGCTCTTTGATCTGCGCACGCCGCGCGTGCAGCTCCGTCACGACGGCACGGACACCGCAACGGTGCTGGTTCTGATGAACGGCTCGGATCTGGAATCCGATTATCAGGAAGCGACGGCGGACATCGCCGAAATGGTGCGCGCGCAAAAGAGCGACCGCGTCAACATTCTCATTGAGACGGTCGGTACAAAGAAATGGGCGAGTACGTTCGGCATCTCCGCGCGGCATACGCAGCGGTGGAGGGTTGCAAACGGCACGCTCGCACTCGTCGACGATTCGCTTCCGCAGCTCGATACAACCGTTCCGTCCACGCTCTCCGATTTCATCCGCTGGGGCGCGGCGAACTATCCGGCCGACCGCTACATTCTGATCCTTTGGGATCACGGCGGCGGCCCGGTCTACGGCTTCGGCTACGACGAGTATCAGCCCTATTCCTCGACGCTGACGATCGACGAAATGCAGACGGCTCTGCGCGACGGCGGCGTATACTTTGACGTCATCGGCATGGACAGCTGTCTGATGTCGTCTCTGGAGGTCTGCTGCGCGCTCTACGACTACTGCGACTATACGATCCTGAGCGAAGACTTCGAGCCCGGCTGCGGCTGGGCATACACCGGCTGGCTCAACGCGCTGTGCGCCGACCCCGCAATCGAAACGCCGGCGCTCGGCAAAACGCTGATCGACGACTCCGTCCGCTACAGCGAATCGCACAAGAACGAGGACGGCGGCATGACGCTGGCGCTGATCGATCAATCCCATATAAAGCGGCTGTATCCCGCGTGGGTCGAATTTGCCTATGCCAACGAGGAGGCGCTTCTGGACGCAAACTACAGCCAGCTCCGGCAGTCGACCGGGCGCGCGCATCCGCTTGTGAAGAGCGTCGGCGACTGGTTTTCGCAAGAGTCCACGCTTGAAGATTACTGCGTCACCGACATCCTCTCCGTGGCGCAGAACATCGACTCCGAAGAGTCCGCCGCGCTCGTCGCCGCGCTGCGGGAATGCATCGTCTATTACAACGCGACCTCCGACGAAACGACGCTGACCGGCATTTCGGTCACGTTGCCGTACGGCGACCGGGATTTCTACACCGAGCTCAAGCGCGTGTTCCGCAACGCGGGCTTCGATGAGGACTATATCAAGTGGCTCGAGCGGTTCACCGCCGTCGAGACCTCATCCGACGCCTTCTTCGATTTCGGCGGCTGGTCCGACCTCTGGGGCGGCTGGGGCGATACGGACGACGGCTGGGGACATGCCGACGGCGGCTTCGACTGGAACACCTTCTTCTATGACGACGGTTCGGAGGAGGACGGCTGGCTGCACGACGACTGGTTCTCGTGGTTCTTCGATTGAGAAAGGACGGCCTATGCACAGATTGTATGTCCTGATTCCGCTGCTTTCGATGCTTGCCTGCGCACAGACGGAAACAGAAAACGGCACGATGCGCGCCGCGATCCTGATCGGCGCGGGCGTCGTTTCCGTCGTGCTGCTGATCCTGTTCGGAAAGCCGGGCGCGGGTAAAAAAGATTCCGCCAGATAGCAGGGACGTACCGTTCGGTCCGGTCTGCGATCCATACGGCAAGAAGCCGTTCGAATGCTCCTTTGCGTTTCCCGAACGGCTTCTTTTGTTGTTCTTAAGCAGGAAACTGCGCTTTCAGCTTCTCATAAGCGGTCCGTCCCAGTCCGTTCAAAAGCTCCTCGTTCTGCTGCGCGTAGGCCGCGCCGCTGCCGGCATAGAGCTTGGCGCGTTCCGCTTTCGTCATACGCGCCAGCAGGTTTGCCGCCGTCTGATAGGTGACGGGCGTCGTTTCCGCCGCAGCGGTCGGCCCGGATTCCAGCAGC
>CALFIV010000241.1 GCA_937877295.1 uncultured Clostridia bacterium | reverse complement strand
ACCCCTTTTTTCACTTTTTCCCTAAGTAAACGTGATGAACCAAATATTTACAACACGGCAACAACTCTGTGACATTTCAAACGCATTTCGGACGCATCTCGATGCTATGCTGAACGCAGAACAACGAAAGGAGCATTCTGATGAAACGATTGCTTGTACTGTGTTTTGTGTGTGCTTTCCTCGCCTGCGTCCCGACGCCGGAGGAGGAATTTGTCGTCGGAAAGGCGAACCAGTCGGAGATGATCCAGTCCGCAAGAAACGAATCGAACGACGCGCAGCAAGCCCCGGACCTGCGCACGCTGTATCACATTCCCGAAACGCTTTCCCTCGATCTCAACAGTCGCGACGGCATGATCCATGTCACGGTTGACGCGCCGATCCTTGTACCGGACGACCCGCTGCCGATCGTACGGGCCTATGCAGCCGAATTTGAGCAGCCGACCGTGACTGCGCTGTGGAACGCGCTCGTCGGCGACGCAGTGCTCTACAACCAATGGGAGAACGAAGAGACCAAAGCGGACATTGAAAAGGATCTGAAGCTTTTTAACGACATGCTGGAAAAGATCAACAGCGGCGAACAGGACGAGCCGTCCGCCATGTACAGCGCCGACGAACTCAAAGAAATGATTGCCGATCTGCAATCGCGCTATTCGTCCGCACCGGACGGCTATGAAAAGACGGTTGAGACCGGTATTTTGCGCAGGCAGTATATCGGTCTCGGTGATAACAGCCGCGCAGCGTCTCGCATGGGTATTTCCGCACGGTCGGATGACGAACCGTGGATCAACTTTCACGTGGAGAACGATACGGACAACACGGAAGCGCTGGTCTATCATGAAAACGACGGCTGGTCCGGTATCAGTCTCGGCCGCGCCGCGCATTTCTACTACAACCGCACCTCCCCCGGGAATCTGTGCCCGCATCTTTTCCTGTCTTCGGACGCAATCGAAGAATATGTCGTATTGCCGAATGACCCGATTCCTGCGGATGTCAGCGAATTCCTGTCAGTCACGCCGGAAGCAGCATACGCAACGGTCACGCGGTTTCTGTCCGACACCGGGCTGGATCAAACGCTTGCGATTGCGCGCGTAACGATCATCGGCAGCCGTACTATGCCGCGGGATCCTGAAACACAGTTTGCATACCGCTTTGAGCTGGTACGCACGGTCAACGGCGTTCCGTGCGCAAGATGTGCCGATTTCTTAGTCACAAGCTTTTCGGACGACGAAATGACGGCGCCGTATTGGGGCTATGAAAGCGTCGAATTGTATCTGGACAATACAGATCGG
>CALFIV010000240.1 GCA_937877295.1 uncultured Clostridia bacterium | reverse complement strand
GCCTTCCCCGAACTCGGCTGCACCGGCGGCCCGTACGAAGTGTGGACCCGCTGGGGCGTTTCGAAAGAGGTCCTCTGCGTGGGCCAGGAAGACACCTTCACCTTCCTTGGTAAACGCCTTGATTGCCGTCGCGATTGCGAAGACAACGCCCGGGGTAGTAACAATCCATTCATCTTGAAAGCTGAATTGATGGCGGCGGGCAAACCAGTTCCTCACCGCGTCGTAATAGCGGCTGTCGGGAGTGCTGTAGCCGAAAATGCCGTGTGCCGCCTTTTGCGCAAGCGCTTCCCGAATAAGTTACACACAGCGGGCACGATGCTTGCGATCCTTGTGCCGCTGATCTCGGCCGGATCTGCGTTTCTGGTTTTGCTCGGCGCATGGCTCATCCATCCGTGGGTGTATTTTGCTGTGAGCAGCGTCATGTGCTGGCAGATGCTGGCCGCGCGCTGCCTCCAGAAAGAAGCGAAAAAGGTCGTGACTGCGCTGGAAACGCAAGGGCTTGACGCCGGGCGGAGACAGGTCGGCATGCTGGTCGGGCGCGATACCGATCGGCTTACGGAGGAGCAGGTTTTGCAAGCGACCGTGGAGACCGTGGCGGAGAATACGTCCGACGGCGTAATTGCGCCGCTGGTTTATCTGATGCTGTTCGGCGCGGTCGGTGGATTCTTGTATAAGTCGATCAACACCATGGATTCCATGGTCGGCTACAAGAACGAGCAATACATCGAGTTCGGCCGCGCGGCGGCAAAGCTGGACGACGCGGCAAATTATATTCCGGCAAGGCTTTCCGCGATCGGCATGATTGCGGCGGCGTGGATCACGGGGCTTGACGCAAAGAATGCATACCGCATCTGGAAGCGCGACCGCAGAAACCACGCAAGCCCCAATTCGGCGCAGACCGAGTCCGTGTGCGCAGGTGCGCTGCATGTTCGCTTAGGCGGCGGCGCGAGCTACTTCGGCAAATGGGTGAACAAGCCCACGATCGGCGACGCGGACCGCAGAATCGAACACGGAGACGTTTCGAAAAGCTGCAGACTCCTGTACGGCACAAGCATTCTGTGGCTTGTCGTCCTTGAAGCAATCGCGCTTTCGGGAGGGTTTTTCTTATGATCGCAAACGGCAGCTATGTACACGGCGGCGACGTCTATCAAAACCGTGTGACGCTTGATTTTTCCGCAAATGTCAATCCGCTCGGTACGCCCGAACGCGTCAAGGCGGCGATCTGCGCGGCGGCGGAACGGATCGACCGCTATCCCGATCCATATTGCATGCCGCTTCGCGAAGCGCTTTCGGGGCGGCTCGGCGTATCGCCGGACACAATCGTATGCGGCAACGGCGCGGCGGAGCTGATCTATCAGCTTGCGGCGGTGTTGAAGCCGAAGCGCACGCTGCTGCCCGTTCCGTCATTTGCCGATTATGAAGCGGCGCTGAAGGCTGCGGGATGCGAACCGGCGTTGTATCCGCTGCGCCGCGAAACCGGCTTTGCGCTTGACGATTCGATCCTCGGCGAGATCCGGTCGGACGTCGATCTTCTGATGCTGTGCAGTCCCAATAACCCGACAGGCCGCTGCATCGAACCGGCGCTTTTGCGCCGCATCCTCGATCGCTGCCGCAAAACGGGAACATGGCTCTTTTTGGATGAAAGCTTTTACGGACTGACCGACGCGGACAAGCAGGATTCGCTGATTCCGGACCTTTGCGACGGCGATCGCGTGTTCGTCCTGCGCGCGTTTACCAAGCTGTACGGCATGGCAGGCGTTCGGCTCGGATATGCGGTTATGAAAAACCGCGAGCTGACGGCGGCGTTGACTTCGATCTCGCAGCCGTGGAACGTGTCGACGCTTGCACAGGAAGCGGGGCTTGCCGCGCTCAACTGCGAAGATTGGGCGCAGGAAACGCGCGCACTGATCGCGAGGGAAAAGACATATCTGATCGGCGCATTGAAAGCGCTTGGCGTCGCGGTTCTGCGCGGCGACGCAAACTATCTGCTGCTCTCGGGCGTGCCGCATCTCTATGAGGATCTGCTGCAGCGCGGCATTCTGATCCGGACATGCGGGAACTATCACGGACTTTCGACGGGCGATTGCCGCATTGCGATCCGCACGCATGCGGAAAACGAGGCGCTGATTGCGGATCAGAATGCAGACGGAGTCGTCTGTGATGATGAACTATCCCCTGCCCAGATGAAGAATCTGACTGAGGCTCTTGGCGTCAAGGTAATGGACCGCACGCTGGTGATTCTGGATATTTTTGCAAGACGTGCCCGCTCCAGGGAGGGCAAGCTCCAGGTAGAGCTGGCGCAGCTGCGTTATACCGCTTCTCATCTGACAGGCATGCGCAGTTATTTGTCCCGGCAGGGCGGCGGCATCGGAACCAGAGGTCCCGGAGAAAAAAAGCTGGAATCAGACCGCCGGCTGATTAGCAGGCGCATCACGGCCCTCAAGTCTGAAATATCCGAAATGGAACAGCACCGGCAGCTTCAGCGAAAAAAGAGGAACGATTCCCAGATCCCGGTTGGGGCAATTGTCGGTTATACCAATGCAGGCAAATCCACGCTGTTGAATCTTCTGACCCATGCAGAGGTTCTGGAAGAGGATCTGCTATTCGCAACCCTGGATCCTACAACCCGAAACCTGAAACTTTCCAATGGACAGGAACTTCTGTTAACAGATACCGTTGGATTTGTCCGCAAGCTCCCGCATCATCTGATCGACGCATTTCGCAGCACCCTGGAAGAAGCCCGATATGCTGATTTTCTGATCCATGTTGTAGATGCCTCTGATCCACAGATGCAGCGGCAAATGGAAATCACTTATCAGACCCTGACGGATCTGAGCGTCACAGAGAAACCGATTCTCACAATCTTCAATAAAATGGATCTGACAGAACCAAAAGCCCGGGAGTATCTGACGGATCCAAAAGCAAAAGCCTGTATTAAGACTTCCCTCACAGACATTTCTTCATCTGCAGAGATCCTTTCAGCCCTGGAGCAGCTTCTTCGTGCTGATAAATTCTATGTGGAACGTCTGTATTCCTATGCTGACGCTGGCCAGATCCAGCAGATCCGCCGTTATGGAGAACTGGTTACCGAAGAATACACAGAGAACGGTATTTATATCGAGGCCTATATCCCCAGGCAGTTTCTATAAGAACAAAAAAGTAACGATTCAGAACCAG
>CALFIV010000239.1 GCA_937877295.1 uncultured Clostridia bacterium | reverse complement strand
GGCCCGCGTTTGTTGCGGATCAGGACGCCAAGCGTTCGTCCGCGCAAAAGCCCGAGCAGCCGAAAGCATCGGCTCAGCCGGTACAACCGAAGCCTGCACCCGAGCAGCCGCAAGCATCGGCTCAGCCGGAGCAGCCGAAGTCCGCCGCGCAGCCTGAGCAGCCGAAAGTATCGCCACAGCCGGAGCAGCCGAAGCCTGTGCCCGAGCGGACCGCAGCAGCGGTATCGGCCGCGCCGTCGCGGGAGCAAATCACAAGTCCGCTGCCCGGCGGCGGCATGTACACCGACGACAAGAACGCGCAGATCGTTCTTGCGCTGCTGAAAAAATACAACATCAAAAAGATCGTCGTTTCGCCCGGCACGACAAACGTGCCGATCGCGCGCGGCGTGCAGATCGATCCGTTCTTTGAGGTATACTCCGCGGTCGACGAGCGCGGCGCGGCATACCTTGCGGGCGGACTGGCGTTTGCGACGGGAGAGCCGGTCGTCATTTCCTGCACCGGCGCGACCGCCTCGCGCGATTATATCCCGGGGCTGACCGAAGCATATTACCGCAATCTGCCGGTGATCGCGATCACCTCGCAGCACCATTCGCCGCGGCCGACCGATCTGATGCCGCAGATGACGGACCGTACGGTTTCGCAAAACGACGTCAAGCGGTTTTCGGCGATCCTGCCGCTCATCAAGGACGCGGAGGATTGGCGCGCCTGCGTGCAGCTCGTCAACGAAGCGCTGTATACCGCCACGCGGCGCGACGCAGGTCCGGTCCACATCAACCTGCCGGTCGGCAACCTCTACTCCTTCAAGACGCCCGCGCTGCCCGACGTACAGAAGATCGACGTCCACGATGCGGAGGATTTCCCGGCGGACAGGCTGCTGCACGCGCTCAAGGGCAAAAAGATCGCGCTGTTCATCGGTTCGCACAAGCCGTTTGACGCGCCGACCAAAGCGGCGATCGAAACGTTTGCGCAAAGGGCGCACGCGCCGGTCTTCTGCGATCATACCGCAAACTATACGGGCAAAAACCGTGTGCTGAGCGAGGTCGCCGGCGATCTTGCGCATCTGAAGGCGCTGCCGGATCTGTTGATCGATCTCGGCTCTGTGTCCGGCGATTACAGCGCAAACCCGCTGTTCCGCGGCATGCGCGTATGGCGCATTTCGGAGGATTGCAAGTTCCACAACCGCCACGGCGCAGAGGTGGTCCAAAAGCAGTTCTTCTGCTCCGAACGTTTCTTCTTCGAAGCGCTCGGCGGCGTTGAAAACGATGTGCGCTATGACGAGACCGTCAAGGCCGCCGTGCCGGACACCAAAGTGCCGATGCTGCCGCTGTCCAATCTCTATGCGGCGTCGCAGCTTTCCAAGCGCATCCCGAACAACAGCTACCTGCATCTGGGTATTTTGAATTCCCTGCGCAGCATGAACTACTTTGCGCTCGATCCGAGCATCACGGTCAGCTCAAACGTCGGCGGCTTCGGCATCGACGGCGCGCTTTCCACCGCGCTCGGGCAGGCGCTGGCCGACCCGAACCGTCTGTCGTTCTGTCTGCTCGGCGATCTCGCGTTCTTCTATGACATGAACGCGATCGGAAACCGGCACTTGGGCAAGAACCTCAGAATCCTGCTGATCAACAACGCACGCGGCGTCGAATTCCGGCTGAACGCGTCGCTTGAGCGTCTGTGGGGCGCGGACAGCGACGAGTTGATCGCCGCGCACGGCCATTTCGGCAGCGCGAAGGGCTGGGCGGAATCGATGGGCGTCGCCTATCTGCGCGCCGACACGAAGGACGCGTTCGACGAAGCGATGAAGGCCTTCTGCGATCCCGATGTAAACCGCTTCAAACACTCCGTCGTGCTCGAGGTCTTTACCGGCGCGGAGGAAGAACAAACTGCGTTGAAGAGCCTGCGCGCCTTCAATCGCCCGATGGAGGAACAGCTATGACAAACGGAAAACGCATCCTGCTGCTGGGCGGCACCGGCGTGATCGGCACATTCCTTGTGCCGGAGCTTCGAAAAGCGGGCTATTCCGTGACCGTCACAAGCCGCGCGCCGCACACATCGAACGACGCCGGCGTCACCTATCTTCTGGGCAACGCCAAGGACGACGCGTTTTTGGACGCGTGTCTGGCGCAGGGCTACGACGCGATCGTCGATTTTATGATCTACTCGACCGAGCAGTTCAAAAGCCGCTACAAGAAGCTGATGGCGTCGACGCAGCACTATCTGTTTCTGTCGTCGTACCGCGTATACGGCGACAACGGCTGCGCGCCGATCCGGGAGGACAGTCCGCGTCTGCTGGACAGCGTCAACGATCCGCAATATCTGGCCACCGACGAGTACGGACTTGCCAAGGCGCGGCAGGAGGACCTTCTGCGTGCGTACGGACGCCTGAACTATACGATCATCCGCCCCGCAATCACGTACGGCGGCGAACGGTTTCAACTCGGCACGATGGAAGCCAACGAGTTTCTGGTACGCGCGCTGAACAAAAAGCCCGTCGTGTTCCCGGAGGAAATGCTCGGCAAGCGCACCACCATGACGTGGGCGGGCGACGTCGGAAAGATGATCGCAAAGCTGGTTTTGAACAAGTCTGCCTGCAACAACGTCTACACGGCGGCGACCGCCGAAAGCAGAACGTGGAAGGATGTGCTTGCGATCTACCAGCAGATCCTTGACATGGAGGTCAAGCCCGTCTCGCTCGCCGAATACGAGCGTATCGTCGGTCGGCCCTGGCAGATCCGCTACGACCGGATGCTGCACCGCGTGATCGACAACACCAAGATCTGCGTCGCTGCGGGGATGAAGCAGTCGGAGCTGATGCCGCTGCGGGACGGTCTTCGCATCGAGCTGTACCAGTTTACACGCGCGCCGAAGTTCCGGCCGGTCGACGACGCCATGCAGGCGCGGTTCGACGAAGCCTGCGCAAAACCGGACGAAGCGCCGAAGCAGTAGAACCCGCCGCCTTTTGGAAAGAATTGTAAAACTTTGCGGTTGGACTTGCTTTTTCCCTTGCGGTTCGGTAATATATACGCCGTAATCACGCCGCCGCATGCGCGGCGTAACATATCTGCGCTTCGCCGCTTTGATGCGGACCGTGCGCATCCGGTGCGATGCGTCAAAGGAGCGCGGTAGAAAGGACGATATCCATATGAAGCAATATAGAAAGCAGTTGCTCTGCGGCGCACTGACGATCCTGATGGCATGCGGGATCGGCTGCGTCACGGAATCCGTCGAACCCCCGATCGGACAGAATGACCCCGAAATCCAAAGCGAGGTCGAAGTCATCGGCGTGGTGAGCGACCCCAACGTGCCGACCGCGACCCTCAATCCCACGCAAACGCAGACGCCCGAACTGGACGCAACCCCGTTCCCGACGCGCGCGCCGATCGCGGGCGACGTTTCCACCGATCGCTACCCGAACTACGACACGGGCCGCAATGCGGATTACAGCTATCAGAGCGACGAGCTCCGCGTTGCGGTTACGCGGCATGAGGACGAAGAGGATCAGATCGTCTACTACGTGGCGGATCTGTGGATTCGCAACATCAACAGCTTTCACATGGGCTCGGGCAACGGCAAGTTCGGCACAGGCCGCGAAAAGCCCGAATCCTTTGCGCAGCGTGAGAACGCGATCCTTGCAATCAACGGCACGATGAACTCCGGTCTCGTGGTACACAACGGGTACAAGCTGCAAAACGTGGAAAACAGCAGCATCGGCTTCCGTTCCGGCATCGCCGTCGTCTATCGCGACGGTTCGGTCAAGATGTTCAACCTCGCAAGGAAGCAGACCTTCAACTATGACAAAGAGAACAAGAACAACGGCGGCATCTGGCAGGCGTTCCAGTTCGGCCCGATCCTTGTGCAGGACGGTCAGATTCCGACCGGTCTGAAGCAGAGAGAACGTCATCCGCGCGCCATTTTCGGGTACTGCGGCGAGCCCGGCCACTACATCGCAGTGGTGGTCGACGGCAGAACCACGAAGTCCATCGGCATGACCGAGCAGGAGATGGCGGAGCTGATGCTGTCGCTCGGCTGCACCGACGCGATCAATCTGGACGGCGGCAACAGCGCGGTCATGCTCTTCATGGGCAAGACGATCAGCACGCCGTCCGGCAAGGATAACGACGGCGACGGCGTAGCCGACCGCAACGTCAACGACATGCTGGAATTTGCCGCGTATGACGAAAACGGCGTCGCGCCGGATCTTTCCACGCTGCATGCCGATAAGTTCTTGGGAGAATAATCATATGGAAACAAAGCCGAAACGGAAAACAGGATGGATCATCGGCATCGTCGTGATGGCGGTGCTGACGGCGCTTGCCGTCGCCGCAGACGCGGTGATCTTCGGCTTGCTGTGGTTTTGACAATGAACAATCCGAATCGAAAACTGAAAATCGCATTCCTTTGCCTGACGCTTGCGTTCCTCATCTTCGCAGGCGCGGGCGTGATCGGCTTCCGCTCGCTGTTCCGCATCTATGACAGCAAGATCCCGATCATTGCGGGCAACCATAAGCCGATCGACCTGTCCGCACTGCCCACGCCGAACGCCGCGCTGTTTAATCAGGCGCTTTCGAAGGATACGGACTATTATGAAACCGGCGAGATCGAAGCCGTGCCGATCTATGAGCAGAAGAAGATCGACCGCTTCATCACCAGCATGCTGATCGTGGTGCAGAACGGCTCGATCGAATCCGAGGAAAAGCAGACCGACATGATCTTCATCGCGTCGTACAATCAGCTGCAGCAGAAATTCACCGTGGTTTCCGTTGCGCGCGACACGATCGTGCCGCTTGGCGAGAACGAATGGAAGCGCGTCAACGCCGCATATACGCGCGGCGGCGTCGGTCTTCTGATCAACACACTCAACGACCTGTTCGGCCTTGACCTGCAAAACTATGTGCTGACCGGCACGGACGAGCTTGCAATCCTCGCCGACGGCATCGACGGCATCCCGGCGACGCTGACAAAGCAGGAAGCAAAGTATCTGAACGAGCAGCTCGGCACGTCGCTTTCGGCGGGCAAGCAGCAGCTCAAGGGCCGCGAGATCGTTGCGCTCCTTCTGGACCGCACGTCGGACAACAAGGGCGACCTCGGACGCGCAGAGCGGCAGCTGGAGATCGTACACGACACGTTTGTGTACATGCAGGAGAAGTTCGACAGCTCGTTTTTGTATCCGTTCTTCCACACGATCTTCCGCAACGTCCGCTCCAACCTCGATTTTGAGTCGCTGCGCGGCGTCGGCTACGAGATGGCGGTCGCCGAGGAGCTGACCTTTGCCACGGTCCGCTTCCCGTTTGATGACAGCTTCACCGAGCTCAACATGGACGACGCATACGCCATCCTGCCCGAGTTCGAAAAGAACCGCATTCTGCTCCAGCAGACGCTGTACGGCAGAGAAGTCAACTGAGAAGTATCAAAAAAGCCGTTCGGATTCTCTTTCGAGTTTCCGGACGGCTTCTTATTTTACGGAATCAGTTCCCTTTTTTCTTTCCCTTTACGGCAAACAGGAACACGATCAGCAGCGCAAGGTAGATAAACAGCAGACCGAACGTAGCCCATGTCCAGCCGATCGACCGCGAGGCAAACCCGACGAGCAGCAGCATCGGCGCGCCGAACACGATCGCGGACGCGCTGCCGGTGAGCAGGTTGTTTGCGGCGGGCGTTTTGAAATTCGGATCAAGCTCACGAAGCAGCATGACGCCGGAGCTGATCGTGCCGGTCATCATGCCGTACATCGACACAAACGCCTCCTCGGAATAGGCCGGATAGAGCCGTTTGCAAAGCCACTTGAGCCAGAAGAACGTCACGACACCGCCCGCAACCGCCATCAGCGCGAACGGAATCCAAAGCCCCGAAAGGTCCTCGATGTTGATGCTTGCAATGCCGCAGACGATCATGATGTCAAAGGCAAGACCCGAGATGCGGGACAGCAGATAGTTGTTCTGATACTGGCGGGTCATCGTCTTCGTCTTGCGGAACAGGCCGAGGATCTTGCGCGTGAGCATGGCAATGAGCGTGCCGATGACGAAGTTGAAGCCCCACAGCAGCGGCGAAACCGTCTTGGCCACGCCCGGCGCGAACCGCGTCAGCAGCGCGTCGACGCCCCAGGAAAGCAGGAACGTGATCAGATAGACCAGCAGGACCAGCGCGCACTGTACGGAGAACTTGTCGAGCGATTCCGCGATCGGGATCTCGTTTTCGTCCTGGAAGTCCGCAACGGTCACGACCGAACCGGAGATATCCTCATGCGCACCGCGCTGCCGGCGCTGCCGATGCGCCAGCACATTGATGTAGATCACGCCGACGATGCACGCGCACAAATACCCTGCCGCGGCGATCGCGAGACCGAACGAGCGTCCGCCCGCAAAGCCCTGCGCTTCAAACGTGCTGCCGATGTTGTTCGCCTGCCCCGGACCTTGCCCGTAGCCCATCGGCAGCAGAATGCCGCTTGCGGGGAACAGCTTCGGCAGGAAGGTATAGAACAGCAGCAGCGAGAGCGCAAGACCCGCAATGCCCTGCACCAGATAGGTTGAAACGATCAATGCGCCGCTTTTCGGTCCGATCAGCGCGCTGTCCTTGTTTTCGCCCTTCTTGGCGACGCGCAGCGCCATGGCGATAAAACCGATGGCAATGCCGTGATAGGTCAGCGTTTCGAGGATCGTCGTGTCAAACGGGTCGATGGCGAGCGATTCGATCACGGCAGTCGGCACGACGGCGCGTCCGACCGTGCGCAGGATCAAAAACAGAAAGCCTGCGAGCACCGCCGTCGGCATCAGCGACTTGCGGAAGAACGGGATCTTACGGCGCAGCGTGTTTGCCAGCAGCAGAAACAGCGCGATCACGCCGATCTGGATGATGACGTTCCAAAGTCCGGTGTTTGATGCGGAATAGTTCATTAGGTAGTTGCTCCTTTCCAAATGCGATACAGCAGCAT
This sequence comes from uncultured Clostridia bacterium, assembly GCA_937877295.1. Next base: position 1,255 of record CALFIV010000239.1, on the reverse strand, counting down.
ATATTTCCGGCTGTTCAGCGACGGAACGCCGCGTGCCTGATAGTGCGCGTCATGTGTGGAGAAGACGAGCAGATTCCTGCGCACCAGCTCCATGTTCGAGATGTCCGAAAGCGCAAATTCCCGCGCTCCGACCGAAAACCGCTCGCGCGTCATGCGCATCGTGCCCTTGCCGAGCGTCTCGCGCCGGTGCGCGTCGTCGTTGCGCTCGAGCGTGACATTCTCGTCTGAAAATTCGAAGCCGGGCGCTTGCGCCGCCGCTTCGAGCCACGCGGTCTGATCCGCGTCCCAGTCGATCAGCGTTTCGTACGGCATGCCCGAAAGCGTATACTGCGCGTCAAGCGCCGCGTCGAGCCCGCAGTCGCAGCGGATACGGTCGCCCTTTGTACGGATCGTGCCGACCCTGCGGCACTTGGGGCAGAGAAAATACGCGCTTTCCAGCAGCTCCGCCCGATGCCGGCTTCGATAGCGGACCGGCTGCATTCGGATGCGCGCATACGCGTTTTCGTTGAGATCCTCCTCAATGTGCGCGTTGATCTCTGCGTCGGTCATGGTTTTCAGCTCGTCCGGCGGATAAACGCGAACGGTGTGCCCGTAATAATCGCCGCGGCGGATGCCCTTGCCCCAGCGCGGAAGCGTAAAGAACCCGCCTTCAAAGCGGTAGGTGACCAGACTGCATTTCGCGGCGCGCGCAAGCTTGCCGATGGTCGGTAAAAACGGCGAATTCGTGCCGTTGAACGAGCATGTCCCTTCGGGAAATACGCCGACGTTCAGCCCCGCCTTCAGCGTGGCGAGCATCTCCTTGACGGTGGTGACGGCGGTGTCGCCCTTGCGGCGTACGATGGGTTCGTAGAGAAAGCGCAGAATCTTGGAGCCGACGCCCTTCTGCATCAGATGCTCGCTTGCGACAAAGTACAGCATCGTATGCTTTTGCGCCAACGCAAGCAGCACCGGATCGGCGGCGGTCACGTGGTTGGCGACCAGCAAAAACGGACCTTGGACCGGCGTTTCCTTCGGGTAGTGAAAGGCATAGAGACCACGCAAAAACGGACCTGCCAGTATGGCAAGTACGGCATGGATTCTCCGGTGCACGTTGTTTCGTTTTTTACGTGTGTCCATTTGATATATTATAACAGGATTCCCGATCAAAGAACAACCCCTTTTTTGCATGTTTTCAAAAAAGGGGCTGTTCAAAAAGTCCTGTCGTTCTGAGATCCTTCCCCGCAAGCGGTTCAGGATGACAAGCTTTTTGTCTGTC
>CALFIV010000238.1 GCA_937877295.1 uncultured Clostridia bacterium | reverse complement strand
GTGCAGCGAGAAACATTCACCGCATATTGCCTCCTTATTCCGGTTCGGTCATTTCCTTGAGCGCCAGGGGAAGCAGGTCGATCAAGTCCGACGGCGTCATGCCGTATTCGCCATACCGCTCGGTGCACAGATCGCCCGCGCGGCCATGCGCCCAGACCGCCGCGCCCGGCGCTTTCTCCGCATCGATCTGGCACAAAAACGCGCCGAGAATCCCCGCGAGCACATCGCCGCTGCCGCCCTTGGCAAGGCCGTTGTTGCCGGTTGCATTGACATAGATCCGGTTGTCGTCCGGCGACGCGATGACGGTGTTGGAGCCCTTCAGCACAACAAAGGTCTTTCCTTCAGAGTAGCCTGTTGCCGATACTTTCTTCCCCGCGATATGCAGGATCAGCACGCCGAGCACAAACAGCACCGGCAGATATGCAAGCACATTGACCGGCAGCTTTTTGCGATCCGCTTTCGGCGTTTTGAAATGCGTCCGCAGCATGCGCACAAGGTTGTAGAAGAGATCGCCGAAATACAGCACGGCAAGCCCCGCGCCGGAATAGAGGCAGGTCCATTTGGATGACGCGCCGAGCCCGAACATCAGACCCGAAAGCCCGAGCGCCGTAAGCTTTTTCCAGAACGGCCGCTGTTCGAAATCCTCCGCGATGTAGTCGAACATGAAGAGGAACATGCACAGCGTGAAAAACAGCGCGTACACGTCGATCGTCGCGATGCGCGTCTGCGCAAAGTGCATGCAGTCGACCGCCATAAGTCCCGTCGTGACCAGCGCGTAATCGGTGCGGCGGAAGATGCGCTTTGCGAATACATAGAGCACCGCGAGGATCAGTACACCGAAGAACGTTCCCATAAACCGCCAGCCGAACGGCGTCATGCCGAAGATGCGGACGCCGATCGCGATCAGCACCTTTCCGAGGCTCGGATGCGTCCATTCATAGATCGCATAGCCGTTGTCCGCGGTGTATTCCAAACCGTTCGCCAGATAAAGATCATCGTTTTGCACCATCTCATAGGCGGTGCGCGCGTGATAGATCTCGTCGAAATACATGTTGTTGAGGTACGACCCATACCGCACGACCTTGCCCTGCTCGTCGGTCAGCTTTTCCGCGCCGTCCTTAGCGGAAGCCATTCTGGCCTGTTCCAGTTCCTTCTGGCTGGCTTTCAGCTGATCGGAAAGCGCTCTGGCTTTCTGCGCCACTTCGGTCTTAGCCGCTTTCAGCACTTCCGCCGCTTTCAGCAGTTCCTCCTTGGTGGTCCATCCGTTCGTATAGGCGATCTCCTCGAGCGCCGCGATCTGCGCGCCCTGCCGCACCTCGATGGTCCTTACGAAATCCGCGGCGTCCACAAGGGAAT
>CALFIV010000237.1 GCA_937877295.1 uncultured Clostridia bacterium | reverse complement strand
AGAAGGCCGTTGCTCTATCCTGCTGAGCTACAGACGCATCGCAGTTCCGAATTCATATTTTAACAGATGAATCCAAATCTGTCAATGATTTTTTCGATTATTTACCGCAGCACTTTTTGTATTTCTTGCCGCTTCCGCAGGGACACGGATCATTTCTGCCGACGGTTGGCGGCGCGACAAATATCTTTTCCGCACGGTACTGTTTTGTCAGCTCCTTTTGCTGCTCCGGTGTGCGAACGGCATTCCACTCGGGAAGGTTATAAAGCCAGTCCGCCTTGGCATTGTGCATGTTGATGTACAGGCGATCAAAGTCAAACGCGAGAGAAATTTCGCTCTCCTCCGTCAGCGATTCCAGATCCAGTTCGCCGTCTTTCAGGCTTGTATTTGCACCGTCCAAAAAGCCGACAAAGGTAACGGAATCCATATCAAACTGTTTTGCAAGATCAGAAAGCTTTCCCGCAAAAACAGTTTCGTGATTTGCAAGAATCTTTTGATAATTCTGCTTTTCCGCTTCAAAGTAAGTACCCCAGAATGCATCATATGCCTCGCGCGTCTGTTGCGACTGCGCCACTTGCTGCCATGTTTCGTATAAACTCATCCCTCATTCTCCTTTCACAAGCGGTTTCGATTGTAACAGATAAGTCTCTTTGAGACAAGTGTTTTTTTGGATTGTTTCAAGAATATTTCGATTCCACAACAGCAATGCGCCTTCTCCGGTATCCGTGTAATACCGTTTGCGGAATCCCTGCTGCAGAAAATCAAATGATTCATACATATTCTGAGCGATCGTATTGCTCTCCCGTACCTCAAGCGTCATCATTTCCGCGCCGAACGATGCTGCATGCTCCATTGCGGCAAGCAGCAATTGCTTTCCGCATCCCGTTCCTCGGAACTCCGGACGGATCGCAATATTGGTAATATGCGCTTCTTCAAAAAGCACCCACATACCGCAATATCCGACGACCGTTCCCTCCCGCTCCATAACAACATAATGCGCGACCTGATTGCGCAGTTCGCCGACAAGGGAATGCTTGGACCACGGTGAGCGAAACGAAAGCACTTCGATTTGATAGACCGCATCTATATCGGCCTTTGTCATCGGACGAATGAGATTCATGCGTTCCACATCCGTTCCGCCTGCGAAAGCTTGAGATACATCGGCGCAATCTGCTGTTCTCCCTGTCTTTTCGATGCAATCCTTGCGACGCATTCTGCAGCAGGCAGCATCGGAACATCCGTTCCTGTTCCGACGACGCGGCAGTCTTTCGGCAATTCGGCAACGAAGTCTTTTATGATGCATGCACACGGCGGCTTCAGGATTTTGACGTCAAAAGCAGATGTTTCTCGATTCTGGATATATTGATAAACCGCACCGTATCCGTTGCCGTTCCGTGCATCGATCAATGCGCAAACGATCCCGTCACTATATGGAATCGCATCCCGGAATCGGTATGCAAGCGTTTCGAGTGCGTTGACGGCAACGACCGGTTTCTGATGCGCCATACCAAGCGCGTTTGCCATGCATACGCCGATTCGAACGCCCGTAAACGATCCCGGCCCTACATCGGCCGCAAACGCATCCATATCAGCAGTTGAACAGCCATGCTCCCGCAGCAATTCTTCTGCCGCGGGCAGCACAGATTCGGCGTGTCGCTTGTCGGTATCAATCGTTGTTTCATAAACAACGCCGTCGTCGTACAAAGCGACAGATGCGATTGCATCTGTTGTTTCAAATGCGAGAATCCGCACCGAACAATTCCTCCATTCTTTTACCTTTCGGCTCGATCGTGACAGCCCGCTTGTCCATTCCCGATCCGACGATTGTAATATCAATCCGTTCCTCCGGCAGCGCCGGTGATACAAGGTTTGCCCATTCCATCAAAATCAGCGCGTCGTCCTGCAAGTAATCATCGTATCCGATCGCATACAGCTCGTCCGCATCTGAAAGACGATATGCATCAAAATGATACAAGCGCGGTTCGGTATGATACTCCGATACGATGGTAAACGTCGGGCTGCTGACGTGCTTAATGCCAAATGTACTTGCTACACCTCTTGCGAAGACTGTTTTTCCTGCTCCCAAATCGCCGTAAAGTGCAATGAACCCGTGACGTCCCAATTGATCAGCAATGCGTGCGCCAAGCGTCAGCATAGCAGTTTCTGTATCGATACATTTGACGATCGTCATCAGAACAGCCTCCGTCCCAGAAGCTCCGCAGCAAAGTCCGCATAGCAATCATTTTCGATTGCCGTACGCGCATCCTCCATAAGGCGCAATGAGAAGCGCAGATTGTGCATCGAAACAAGCTGTGCCGCCAAGATCTCATCCGCCTTGATCAGATGACGAATATAAGCTCTGGTGAAATTGCGGCAGGCGTAGCAGTCGCAGCCTTCCTCGATCGGTGAGAAATCACGCTCGAAGGTTTTATTGCGCAGCATCAAACGGCCGTTTCTTGTCAGTGCAAGACCGTTTCTTGCCGATCGGGTTTGCAGCACGCAGTCAAACAGATCGATACCGCGCAGCACGCCTTCCAGAAGGCAATCGGGGCTTCCGACGCCCATCAGATAACGCGGCTTGTTTTCCGGCATATAGGGGCGGATCGTTTCTAACATGTCATACATGACAGGCTTCGGTTCTCCAACGCTCAAGCCGCCAATCCCGTATCCGATGAAGTCCATCGCGGCAAGCGTTTTCGCGCTTTCGATGCGTAGATCCTTGTATACGCTGCCCTGCACGATGCCGAACAAGGCTTGGTCTTTGCGCGAATGCGACTTTTGGCAGCGTTCCGCCCAGCGATGCGTACGATCCATCGCTTTGACGGCATATGCATGGTCTTTCGACGGATCGGCACATTCGTCAAAGCACATAGCGACGTCCGCGCCGAGAGCTTGCTCGATCTCCATCACCTTTTCCGGTGTAAAGAAGTGCTTACTGCCGTCGATGTGCGACCGGAACATCACGCCGTCCTCACGAATATCGTTGATTCCGGCGAGGCTGAACACCTGAAACCCGCCGCTGTCTGTAAGAATCGGCTTATCCCAATGCATGAATTGATGAAGTCCTCCGGCTTCCTTTACCAGTTCATGGCCCGGCCGAAGATACAGATGATACGTATTGCTCAGAATGATCTGCGCCTTAATATCATCCAGATCGCGAGGCGTCATTGCCTTGACGGTCGCCTGTGTTCCGACAGGCATATAGCAAGGCGTTTCGATAACGCCGTGCGGTGTATAGAACCGTCCGCGGCGCGCTCCGGTATGCTTATCTACATGTAATAATTCAAAGTGAAACAGTTGTTCCATACATGCCTCTTTTACTCAATGAACATTGCATCGCCGAAAGAAAAGAAGCGATAGCGCTTCTCAACCGCATGGCGATAGACCGCAAGCATTTCCTCTCTCGAGCACAGCGCAGAAACCAGCATCAGAAGCGTAGACTCCGGCAGATGAAAATTTGTGATCAAAGCGTCGACCGCTTTGAATCGATAACCGGGTGTGATGAAGATACTTGTTTCCCCGATTCCCGAATGTACGATTCCCTGATCGTCTGTAACGCTTTCAAGCGTGCGCGTCGTTGTGGTGCCGACGCAAACGATCCTTCCACCTGTTTCACGCACACGATTGATCGTAGCCGCCGCTTCTTCTGTAACTTCATAATGCTCGCTGTGCATATGATGTTCTTCGACGTTTTCAACAGAAACCGGTCGAAACGTGCTGAGTCCTACATGCAGAAGCACATCTACAATGGGAATGCCCTTCTCCCGGATCTTTGCAAGCAGCTCATCCGTAAAATGCAATCCTGCCGTCGGCGCAGCTGCGGAACCGAGTGTTTTGGAATAGACTGTTTGATACCGTTCCCGATCGGTCAATCGCTCCGTAATATATGGTGGGAGCGGCATTTGGCCGGCCCGATCGAGTACTTCTTCGAAAATTCCGTCATAAAGAAGTCTGATACGCTTTCCGCCATCAAGAGCAAGATCGCCGCACACTTCCACCGATAATTCGTCATTGACTCGATAAATGAGCCCCTGCTTGGCACGTTTTGCGGGCTTGCACAGGCATTCCCATTCATCGTCCGCAATGCGTCGCAGCAGAAGGAATTCCATCGTTCCTCCCGTCTCTTCCCGTGTGCCGATGATACGGGCGGGTATGACGCGTGTATTGTTCCGTACGAGTACATCCGTCGGACGCAGTTTCTCGAGGATATCCGTAAAAACGCCGTCTTCGATGGTGTGCGAATCACGGTGATAGGTCAACAGCCGTGATGCGCTGCGGATCTCTGTCGGCGTCTGCGCGATCAGTTCATACGCGCCGCGCTTGATTTTACGCACAACGCCGTCCTTTTCCAGCGCGTCCAGATAGCGATACACCGTTGCGGGCGTCACGCCGAAGGCGTCGGCGGTTTTTTTGACGGCAGAGGCCTGCCCTCCGTCGATTTTTTCCAATAAATACTGCCGGATCTCCCGGCGTTTTTCTTCCGTCATGCTCATTTGGATCACCGATTTCAGTATACACGATTTGCGCGGAAAAAACAACAGAAAATATACTTAAGAAGCAAAGAAAATATAGTTAAGCGCTGGTAAGTATACTTTACTTATTCAATTTGCACAGCCGGTTCCTCTCGTTCAGCGTTGCTTCTATCTTTACGGCCAGCTGCCTTGCGGCGGCGAGGTCGCCGTCCACCACGGCGGTTTGCAGCTCGTCCACGGCGGAAACGA
>CALFIV010000236.1 GCA_937877295.1 uncultured Clostridia bacterium | reverse complement strand
AACATAGCCCCGGACGGAAACCTCATCGGCGTCATACATAAGTCAAACATCTCGCAGGAAGAATTCGAACGGCGCTCGAAACGGAACAGCAAGAACTTCCAGACAGCCCTGAGACGGAAACGCTGGCTGCGGCGGCACCGGACCATGCTGACCATCATGGCCGTCTCCCTCTTCGCAATGGCCATGGTCGTCGGAATCTGCGTGGAAACCTCCCTCACCCGGCCCACGACGCTGGGACTGACGGAGGCGCAGACGGTCGAGCTGTTCTACAGCTCCTTCAACACGATGGACGTGCTTTCGGCAAACGCCAGCTCAAAGGGCAAGGATACGAATGCCGTCATCGAAGCGATGAGCGCCTACTTCGTCACCGCAAAGACAAGGTCCAGCTACGAGGCAAACTACAAGGTAACGAGCCCTGCCGAATGGCTTTCCTTCAACAACGGGGGTGCGTTCTCGATGTACGGGATCAGCCAGTTCTTCATCGGAAACAAGAAGGGAGAAATCTTCTTCAGCTCCGCCGCAAGAAAGGATGCCCCTCCCCCCGTCACCGAATCCGGCGGCCGCATCCATACCAGCACCGCCACCGTCGCCGTGCTGCCGGAGCTGGACGAGGTCACGTTTGAACTGGACCCCAAAGAGCTGCAGATCGACACCTATCGCTCCAGCGGCGCGGGCGGGCAGCACGTCAACAAGACGTCTTCGGCGATCCGCATCACACATCTGCCGACCGGCATCGTCGTAGCCTGCCAGAACGAGCGCAGTCAGCTGCAGAACAAAGAACAGGCTATGCGGCTGCTGAAAAGCCGTTTGTACGAATACTATGCATCGCAGCAGCATGCCGAGCTTGCCGACCGCAAAAAGAGTATGGTCGGCAGCGGCGACCGCAGCGAGCGCATCCGTACGTACAATTTCCCGCAGAGCCGTGTCACCGATCACCGCATCGGACTGACGCTCTATAAGCTCGAAGCTTTTTTGGACGGCGACATGGATGAGATGATCGATGCTCTCATCCTGGCGGAACGCGCGGCAATGCTCTCGGGGGAACAGGACGATTGATATGAGAACAGAAGTGATCTCCACGGTCCGCAGGGAAGAAGCGGGCACGACAAAAGGCGCAGAACTGATCCAGAACGGCGAGCTCGTCGCATTTCCGACCGAAACGGTCTACGGACTCGGCGCAAACGGACTGGACGGCGATGCGGTCAATCGGATATTTGAAGCGAAGGGTCGGCCAAACGACAATCCGCTGATTCTGCATATTGCCAAAAAGAGCGACGTCAAGGACCTTTGGGCGCATGTGCCGAAGATTGCGTATACATTGATGGATACCTTCTGGCCCGGTCCACTGACGATGATTTTCAACAAAGCCGACGAAGTGCCGTACGAGGTCACAGCCGGGCTCGAAACCGTTGCCGTACGTATGCCTTCCGACAGGACCGCAAGGCTTCTGATCCAGAAATCGGGCGTTCCGATCGCAGCGCCGTCGGCCAATCGTTCCGGAAGGCCGAGCCCCACGACGGCACAGCATGTACTGGATGATATGGACGGACGGATTCCGCTCATCCTCGACGGCGGTCCGTGTAAATACGGCGTCGAATCCACCGTGCTTTCACTGGTCGGCGAACCGACGATCCTGCGACCGGGCGCAGTCACAAGGGAGATGCTTGAGGCCGTCATCGGACCGGTGCGGCTTGCGCCAAGCATCTTAGAACCGCTCGGCGAGCGCGAAGTCGCCGCGTCTCCGGGAATGAAGTACAAGCATTATGCGCCGGACGCGGAGGTGCATGTCGTCGAGGGAGAACCGAGAGCGGCGTCCAAGCGCATTCGCGCGTTGTATTATGCGTACGAGGACGCGGGCAAGCGCGTCGCGATCCTCGGCACGGAACAGACCATGCCAAGCTACCGTAATCTGACGGCGTATTCGCTGGGCGACCGCAATGAGCCGGAAACGCTCTGCGCCAATCTGTTTGTGCTGCTGCGCGACGTCGGTTCGCAAAACGATGTGATCCTTGCGGAAGGCGTAGACACAAAGGATACAGGCCTTGCGTTTATGAACCGGCTGCTGCGCGCGGCGGGCTTTTCGCGGGAACGTGTCTGACAATACGGCGCAGTTGTCACAAAAGCCGAAATTCCCTCTGTACAAATGACAGAAAATTTGATATAATCTTTCAGAATGACCGGGAGGAAACAACGTACATGAAACTGTCCATCGCGTCCGACCACGGCGGCTATGCCTATAAGGAAGCCGTCAAAGAACATCTCGAAGCATTGGGATATGAAGTGATTGACTGCGGCTGCTTCGGCACGGAAAGCGTCGACTATCCGGATTTCAGCATTCCCGCTGCGGAGCTCGTCCGCGACGGAAAGGTAGACAAGGGAATCGTCATCTGCACCACCGGGATCGGCATGTCCATCTCGGCAAACAAAGTTCGCGGCGTCCGCTGCGCGCTTTGCTCCGATCTGAAATCCGCAGAACTGACGAGACGCCACAACGATTCGAATATGCTTGCAATGGGGGCGGGGATTATCCCGCTCTCTTTGGCATTGGAAATCACCGACGTATGGCTCAACACCGCATTCGAAGGCGGACGCCATGCGCGGAGAATCGGAAAGATTGCCGCTTATGAAGCGGGGAAGGAGTCAATATGAAAGTTACCGTAATCGACCATCCTCTTGTACAGCACAAACTGTCGATGCTGCGCGACAAGAACACCAACAACAAGGCGTTTCGCGAACTCGTGGGCGAGCTTGCCATGCTGATGTGTTATGAAGTCACGCGTGACCTTCCACTCGTGGAGACCGAGATCGAGACGCCGATCTGCAAGAGCACGTTCAAGGTTCTGGCAAACGACAAGATCGCCATCGTCCCGATCCTCAGAGCAGGTCTAGGCATGGCGGACGGCATGATGAGCATGATCCCGAGCGCCAAGATGGGGCATATCGGCATGTACCGCAATCCCGATACATTAAAGCCCACCAGCTACTACTGCAAGCTTCCGGACGACATCGAGCAGCGTGACGTGATCCTTGTCGACCCGATGCTGGCAACCGGCAACTCCGCAATCGAGGGCATCCGCGTGCTCAAAGAGGGCGGCGCGAAGAGCGTCCGTCTTGTCAACCTGCTTGCTGCGCCCGAGGGCATCGAAGCGGTGCGCAACGCATATGACGACGTCGATATTTACGTTGCATGCGTCGATCAGAAGCTGAACGATCACGGCTACATCGTCCCCGGCCTCGGCGACGCCGGCGACCGTCTGTTCGGTACGAAATAAATGTTCAGGAGAGACATATGACAAGCATCATGGAACGGATTGCCGAAGCGGAACAGCGGGCGGATTCCATTCTGGAGGAAGCGAACCGCACGGCAAGAGAGCGTGTCACGCAGGCGAAAAACGATGCGGAGCAAGCGCTTGCGGCTTGCGACGAATTGCAGCGGCAGCAAACCGCTGATGCGCTGGTGCGTGCGCGTGAAGAAGGTGAAAGGATCGCCGCACAAGTGACCGCGCAGGCGAAAGCCGAAACGGACGCGCTGCATGAACAGGCAGCAAACAACGTTTCCGAAGCGGTCGCATCTCTGATGGAAAGGATTGAAGCAGCCGTATGATCGTAGCGATGAAGCGCCTCTCTTTGGTCGCGCTGAAATCGGATCAGGACAAGATCCTCAAGGCTCTGCAGGAATGCGGAACGGTGCAGGTCTTAAAGCTTGAGGACGGCGATACGCAGGATTCGGAAGCAGATGCGGTCAACGCACGCATTCAAAGGCTTTCCGAATCGATCAGCGCGGTCAAACCGTATGCGAAAAAGCCGGGCTTTTTGTCGCCGCAAAAGCGTGAAATGACGCTCGACGCCATCCGCGCGGATGTACCGAAGGCAGAAACCGCGGCCGGAGAGATCGAGGAACTTCTGCATACCCAGTCGCGTCTTGCGGCAGAACGGGAAAAGGCTGTTGCCACAAAGGAAGCGCTGACGCCTTGGGTGCGCCTCGGCGTTCCCATGTCGTCTGTAAAGAACACGCCGCGCGTACATTATTTCATCGGGCTTTGCGCGTCCAAGGATCAGCCGAAGATCGGCGAGCAGGACTACCTCGAGGCGGAGTATTACAACGAGTCCACCACAGTCCCCACCATTCTCGCCTGCAAGGAGGAGGATACGCGTATCACGCAGAACTTCCTCAAGACGATCGACTGGCAGGATTACGTCTTCCCAAAGCTGGACGGTACGCCCGGACAAGCCATGGAAGCGCTGGATCGGCGCATCGCCGAAATCGACGAACTGACAGCGCAGGCGCAGACGCAGCTCGAAGACCACGGCGGAGCGATCGAGGTTCTGCAGAACGCGTTCGACGCCGAATCGATCGACGCGGACCGGCTTTCGGCGAGAAACGACCTCGGCTACACGGTCAGCACCTTTGTACTGGAAGGCTGGATGCGTGAGGATGAGGTTGAAAAGACCGAACAGGCCATTCGCTCGGTAACCGACGCATACAGCTTTGAAATGCGCGATCCGGTCGATGGAGAAGAACCGCCGTCCGTCGTCAAGAACAACAAGTTCGTTACGCCGTTTGAGGAGGTGCAGACGCTTTATTCGCGCCCCGCATACGGCACGATCGACGGCACGCCGTATATGACGCCGTTCTATATTTTGCTGTTCGGCTTGATGCTGTCCGACACAGGTTACGGCTTGATGCTGATGCTCGGCTCTCTCGTCTATCTCAAGTTCAAAAAGCCGACGGGCATGAGCAAGGGCATCGCAAAGGTTCTGTTCTGGGGCGGTATTTCCACAGTCGTGTGGGGCGTTTTGACCGGATCATTTTTCGGCATCACACGCACGGACAGCTCCGGCGGCGTGTTTACGGCGATCGGCCAATTCTTTGACCGCATCGGGATCTTCCCGGCGTGGATCGATCCGATGCAGGATTCCATGCTGATGCTGGCGCTGTGCTTCGGCCTCGGCGTGCTGCACATCGTTGCGGGCTACATCGTCGGTGCGATCGACAAGTTCAGTCGCGGCGACTGGAAAGGCGCGATCTTCGACCAGATCTCATGGGTGCTCATCACACTCGGCCTCATCGTCGGATTTTTGCCGGCGATCGCCAATATGGCGTCTATGACGGTCAATTTGCCGAACCTCGTCACCAAAATCGCTTTGGGCGCAGCGGCGCTCGGCGCGCTGCTTGTTGTACTGTTCAAGGGACGCGACAAGCGCAATCCGTTGAAGCGCCTGACGAGCGGCCTCGGAGGGCTGTACGACATCACGAGCGTTCTCAGCGACATTCTGTCGTATGCGCGTCTGTTTGCGCTCGGCATTGCGACCGGCGTCATCGGACAGGTGTTCAACATGCTGAGCAACA
>CALFIV010000235.1 GCA_937877295.1 uncultured Clostridia bacterium | reverse complement strand
AAAACGTTGAGTACGTCGTTCTGAAGAACCACTGCGTGCGCCGTGCTTTTGATGAGCTCGGTCTCGAGGGTGCTGACGATATGCTGCACGGAACCAATGCGTTCGCATTCGGATACGACGATGCAGTCACTCCGGCAAGAATTCTCAAGAACTTCATCAAGAAGGCCAAGAAGTGTGAGTTCAAGGGCGGTATCGTAGAAGGCAAAGTCAGCACGCCGGCGGAAGTCGAAGCGATTGCGGATCTGCCCAGCCGCGAAGTGCTCATTGCTCGCTTGCTCGGCAGCATGATGTCCCCGATCTCCGGTCTTGCAATCGTGCTCGACCAGATCGCGAAGAAGAACGGTTCCGAAGCAGCCGCGCCCGCGGAAACAACGGAAGCATAACGACCGAAACGGCATAGCCGTACCAACAAAAATAATAATTTATAAGGAGATTTATCATGAATAAGGAACAACTGATCGCCGATATCAAGGCAATGTCCGTTTTGGAGCTTTCCGAACTCGTTAAGGCACTCGAAGAGGAGTTCGGCGTATCCGCAGCAGCAACCGCAGTTGCAGTCGCAGGCCCGGCAGCCGCAGCAGCTGAAGAAGTCGAAGAAAAGACCGAGTTCGATGTCATCCTGAAGGACATCGGTGCAGAGAAGATCAAGGTCATCAAGGTTGTCCGCGAGCAGACCGGTCTCGGCCTCAAGGAAGCAAAGGAAGTCGTCGACAACGCGCCCAAGGCCGTCAAGGAAGGCGTTTCCAAGGAAGAAGCAGAGAAGATCGCAGAAGCCTTCAAGGCAGTCGGCGCAACCTGCGAAATCAAGTAATTTCAGTCAATACGGTATCGAAGAAAGGACGAGCATATCGTCCTTTCTTTTTGCGGTTAAATTCAACCGACAATAGAATCAATTCAATTTTCCCGTTATTTACGAGTTTCTCCGTTTGTTGTATGATGCTATTGCGGACCGCGAGAAACGAAGTTAGGAGAAAAAACAATGGATACCTTAAAAATCGGCCGGTACATTCAGCATTTACGCAAGTCTGCCGGCATGACACAAAAAGACCTTGCAGAGCGGCTGAACATTTCATTTCAGGCTGTTTCCAAGTGGGAAAACGGCGATACGCTTCCGGACACGGGGCTGCTTCTCGAACTCTGCGACGTCCTGAACACGACGGCGGATCAGCTTTTGAACGGCGGCAGCATTGTGCCGGTCGAACGCAAGGTGATGCGTCTGGCGGACGTCGAGGCAGGCTTCTGCTGCATCGAAACCGTCGGCGAGCTGTTCGGCACGGAATGTACATTCTTCACGGGGATGATTGAGGGCATCAACAACAAGATGAATATCGATCTTCTCAGCTACCTGAAAGTTCCCGCCACACGTGAGGTGATGTATGCGGAGGTGCTCATTCAGGGGATTATGGCAGGCAGAACCGTCGATATGCGCGAGATCGAAGCGAACTTCCAAAACAAGAAGATGGTCGAGACGATTCGCGGCTACGTGACCAAAATGAATCACAACGCCGAGGCGCAGAAAAAATGGGGAGACACCGACGCCTATCGGGAATATGCCGAAAAGTCGGCGCAATACACGGATGCGCAGCAAGAGGAGATCGCAGCAGCCATGGACGACCTTTTCGAAGCGTTTGCTGCCTGTAAAAAAGACGGCAACGTCCCCGATTCCGCCGAAGCGCACGCGCTTGTCAAAGCGCTGCAGCAGCATATCACCGCGCACTATTACACCTGCACGGATGAGATCTTATACGGTCTCGGGCAGATGTACGTTGCGGATGAACGCTTTCAAAAGAACATCGACCGGTATGGCGACGGCACGGCAGCGTTTGTCAGCGAAGCGATCCGGCATGCCTGCTGCAAATAACGCACAATCGAAAAAAGCGTCTCCCGTCCCCGCACCTATCATAGGGAAACTTTCTGAACAGTCGAATTGAATAGTGATTTGTTTCCCTGCGGGGCTGTGCTGTTTGGCACAGCCCC
>CALFIV010000234.1 GCA_937877295.1 uncultured Clostridia bacterium | reverse complement strand
GCTCAACGGTTTCGCCCTTTGCCATATAGGACTTCATGGCGATTCCTCCAATATAAATTTCAAATTCTTTGCTGCATTGCGGCGTCCTGTTGTCGGGGCTGTGACACATTCCTACCCAATGGCACACCGAATATACTAACAAAACAAATCACGGATGTCAAGAAAAATTTTCATGATTTTTCGGTATTTTTTCAAGTTTTTCCGTGCAGATTAACGGTAAACTTTGAATCGGAGGTGCGCCGTGCGTCAATTGATCCCGTATGTCGTATTCGGTCTGACGCTGTTTGCGATCGGACTGCTGATTCTGATTCCGCTTCTCAGCTGCGAGCCCACGCATCCGTCGACGCCTGCTCGATTCGTATAGGAGGAAGTATGCCGCATCATACCAAAATCTATCGCATTCCCCGCCACGGTTCGGGCGGGCTCAATCTGCCTGCCGACCGAGAGACCCGCTTCCCCGTCCCCTCCGAGAAAGGAGTTCGCCCGTGAAACAGCGCTTTGATGCGGAAGCATATCGGAAAGAGGTCTTGCAGCGCGCGCCGAAAAGTCCCGCTGCGCTGCAATGTCTGAAGGCGTTCCTTGTCGGCGGACTGATCTGCGTACTTGGCCAAGGTCTTCATGATCTTGCTGTGCTGCTCTTTTCCGTTTCATCCGACGACGCTTCGACCGTTTCCTCAATGACGCTGATCTTCCTGACGGCGCTGTTGACGGGATTGGGCGTCTTCGACCGCATCGCGTCCTTTGCCGGCGCAGGCACGGTCGTGCCGATCACCGGTTTTGCCAACTCGATCGTCGCGCCCGCAATGGAGTACCGTCCGGAAGGTTTCGTGCTCGGCGTCGGCGCCAAGCTCTTTACGATCGCGGGGCCGGTGCTGGTCTACGGCATCGCCGCCTCGGTGATCGTAGGGCTGATCAGTTTGCTGTTTTAAATAAGCGGGATTACTCCCGCTTTTCATCTTCTTTTATGGACGCCAATCGAGATAGGTGCCGTCGATTGCGCTGAAGGAATAATACAGTGTGTCGCACGGTGTTTCATCCGCTACGCCGGTGCGCGGGTTTATGTTGTATACCTCTATTTCACATACCCATGCAGGCACCAGATAAACCAAATCCTGATTGTCCTTCATTGGCTGCATGGCGCTGCCGAGCAGCAGCTTGGTGACCTTCATGGCAATATCGCCGTAATGCTGCGGCAAGCCGTAGGTGAGCAGACGCTTGATGCAGCCCTCCGCTTCCTCCACCGGCATGATGTTAAGGCCATCGACCGTTTCTGTTGCGTCAAGCGGACCGGACCACCATAACTCTTCTATGCCTTCGTCGGTGACAAGAACTTTGATGTAATTGTGGAAATCCCACGGTCTCGACACCTGAATGGAATCGAATTGGAACGGTCCGTTGCCATCCGTTCTTGACGTCTGATACGCTTCATACCCGAACGGATTGTTGAATTCCAGCCACAAGCCGGTGTTGTAAATCTCCGTAAGGAAATGGGAAGCATATACGTCCTCTTCCGCACTTGTATAGACAAAACCCTCGATCCCAGCTCGTGCAAAGAAGTCCTCCGCAACATCAATCGCCTCCTGCAAGGTTACACTTGAATGCAGATTCTGCAGCATCGGTTCTTCGTAATCAAAGTATCCCCAGTCTTCACGGATTCCTGCCGGTTGTTCAATCGAACAATTGATTTTGCGCATACACTGGAATCGGTTTTCCTCAACCAGCGCATACCCCGTCTCCTCCTCGCCTTTGCTGTTGATATACTTCACGTAGGTATGGTATGCGCCGTTTTCATCAAGCAAGCATTCGATCCTGTCAGCCGGGATATACTCCCTTTCTATAACTTCCTTATGGTTCAGTAAATAGTCCGCCCAATCATCGCGGTGCGCCATCACGGCTCTTTCAAGGGCTTTTTTATACTCCTCTTCGTTTGGGTACCAGCACCAAAGCGATTCATAGCAAACGCCGGTGATGACGTCTTGATGAAAGAAAGCATTGGCAATCCGGTCAAATTCCTCTTCCGTAAAGACCTTTTTCTTGACGATATAGACCGGATAGGAATCCTTTTGCTCTGCAATGATCTCGGCGTCGATCGGAATGTTCCAACCACCCGCTTGGATACTGTCTTCCCAACGGTCCGGAATGATGATCGGCTGCGGCGCCGTTGCCGCCGTCGATTCGGATTCGGTCGTCTGCGCGGAGGATTGCGGCGCAGGTGTCTTGCGTGCTTCCTCGATCTGCTGCTCCAGGGTAAAGTCTCCCTTGTTCGGCACCGGTTCCACCTCCGGCGTCGGCTGACAGGCGAACGAAAGCATGCAAAGCACCGCGAGGCATATGCTTATGATTCTTTTCATCTATTTACATCCTTGACTTTCAGTTTGCAGTGATATTGCCCGCTGTACGCATGCCGTAATTCATAGACGGGTCGTCGGAATACCGATTTTTTATAATTGCATGCACGGTTGTCGAATATATAGTATTGTGAAGAATCTCACTGCCGCTGATGGTATATCCGCTGCCCGTATATGCCTGATGATACGCCGATCCACTGTAGGATAATCCGCCTTGATTCAAAAACTTTATCAAATGATAAGAGTATCGAAGATCGTTCGGATCGTCATTATTTACATATTGAATAACAGATGGTGTATCCTTCATCGTATTCCATGTCGTATGACCGGAAGGCTTCGAAATTGCGCCAGTTGTAAATTCGTGCTGTACCAATGTCTGAGATCCGGCGTTGTAGCCCAACGCCGTCGTTGCCGCGTCCGCCCAAATTGTTATTGTCATCATCAAAACTGCCAGCAGTACAATGATTCGTTATTTCATAAATCTTTCTCCTTTCTTTCTCCGGCTTCGACTGCGCATCCGTAAACCAACTTGGATATATCTGTCTATATTATAACCAATACGGCATTGAAAGTCAACCATATTCCGATCATTTTTAATCGTTATGTTGGTTTGCTGTTCTATTCGCCGGATATCAAAAAGGCGCGCCGGAAACAGCGCGCCGTTTGTGAACCGATCCAGCCCGCAGTTGAATCACCCGCCGATCATGACCCCGACATTGCCCAAAAGGAGCAGGCGCAAAATGCCGACCAGCACCAGGTGCGCGGGATAGTAGAGATAAAAGAGCCATTTCATGCCCTTCCAGCTTCCGCGCTGCCCGTTATAGAGCCGCAGAAGCGGGATCGACAGCGCTGTGCACAGCTGCAGTACGCCGTATGCCTGATCGATGCAGAAGAAATACACAACGGCATACATCGCGGTCCAGATCATCATCCAGAGCATGCGCTTTGCAAAGGACTCGCGCTTTGCCCAATGATACAGGATCGCCATGACCGCGATGCAGCTCCAGTCTGACGGGAACGAAATCGCAAGGATCGGCACGAGCAGGACGAACTTGAGCCACGGTTTGAGTTCGGAATCAAAGAGCCTGATCGTAACCAGTCCCCACGCGAGCGACCAGATGACGCTTGTCTGATTGAACACACTCTTTACAAACGGCAAAAACGAGATGCCGAACGCAAAGCAATAGGCAAAATGGGAAAGGAACGCGAACAGGAACAGCCGCAGCGCGTACTTTTTGAAGTTGTGCGTGTGGACGTAGCCCTCCGCGATGAAGAACCACATGATCGGTGCGGTAATCCGTCCGATCGCATGCAGTGCCAAGAGCCACGGCATCGTCTGATACCCCGGATATAAAATCCAGAGCACATGGTCGAGCGTCATCGCTGCGATCGCGATCAGCTTCAATGCGTTGCCGGTCAGGCCTTTTTGCGGTTTCTTTTCCATAGATTCCTCCCGATGCTCATTCCTCCGGCTGCGGATACGGAATGCAAACGATGTCGCAGATCGAACGCTTCTTTTCCTGATGATTGACCATCTCGCCATGCCATGTCATCTGCGCCGAGATGCCGCCGTCGAGATTGTATGCGACCTTGCAGCCGAGCTCATATATAAGCTGTGACAGCTCGATCAGATTCAGGCCCTGCGAATAGCCGTTCTGCCGTCCGTCCACCACCACGAGGCAGTAGTGTCCCGGTTCATAATAGCCGATCACCGCCCGCGGATTGCGATCCCCGATGCTGTCCGGCTGATTGAATTTCTGTTTCGGCTGGCCGTTCCGATCCAAGAGGCTTGGTCCGAAATTCCACGTAATCCACGGTTCGCGGGCTTCGATAAAATCGATGTTGATCTCGTCCGGTGCGTAGGTTGCCATCGTGCCGTCCCGATACAGCACGCACAGATCCCATTTGAATTTCTTGCTGTTATAAACCACCTCGCCGTTGATCACGCTGTAGATCTTGTCGCCCGTATCGCAATGATCCCCCGACATGGCAAGGATCGTGTGTTCCCGCTGCGCCAGATCGGTCATGCCGATTTTATCGCCGTCCAGCCGCGTCTCCTTTGCCTGCACACGAATGAGATCCTCCACGTTTTGCAGCCAGATATCCGCTACGAAATAGGTCAGCGTCCTGCCGGTTCGCGTACTGTCCGAATACTTGGTCAGCGTGATGCTGCGCGTTGCGTCGCGATAGGTATCCTCCGTGTCGACGACCGAATCGAACGAAAAGAGATCGGCGTGCGAAACATCCAGCAGGCCGAGATCCAGCGGCGTCGGTTCGGGCGTCGGAACTTCCGTCGGTTCAGGCGTGGGCGTAGGCGTAGGAACCGGCGTTGCGGTCGGCGTCGGCTGCGGCGTCACGGGCGCAAGCGTATTTGGAACGATCTCCACCTCGATCGCTTCCTGCGTTTCTTCGGGCGCAGCGTCCGGCGGAACATCGGTTGCCTGTGCGTTCAAACAGCCGCATAACAGGCAGATTGCCGCAAGCAGCAATCCGAGCCATCCTATCTTTTTCGACATCATTCGTTTCATACGGCAAAGTGTAACACAGATCGGCCGAAATGTAAACAGGGTCACCGTTTACAAGTTGCTTACATCTTATTCTTTGTTTTGTGACAATTTGTCCGCATTTGCATGGTAAAAATGTGTCTATCAAAGTCGGAAGGTGTTTGTATGACATATCTGTTTACCGCGATCGGCATGCTGCCTCTGACCGCGCTTGCCGCCGCGCTCCTCTATACTCCGCTTGCGCTGATCATGCATCGCCGCCGTGCGCCGTATCCGTTTCTGCGTCATCTTGCGAACTATGTTCTGATCGGGTATTTTCTTGCGCTCATCTGGGTCACGTTCTTCTGGGCGTCGACCAACATTCCCCTGACGCTGTCCGAACGGCTGCATATTCTGCCCGGCGATTCCTTCCTCTATGCATTTCAATACGACGGCGGGCTGTGGTCAAGTCAGATCATGTGGAACGTCTGCCTGTTCATGCCGCTCGGTGCGCTGCTTCCGTGCGTGTTCGCATTTCTGCGCAAGGGCGCATGGCAGACCGTACTCTTTTGCCTGATCCTGTCGCTGTGCATCGAGACCGCGCAGTTCTTCATCGGCCGCGTCGCCGATATGGACGACGTCATCTGCAACACCTTGGGCGGCGTCTTCGGCCGCGCGCTCTATACCGTCGCCGCATGGATCTTCAAAAGGACGCGCTTCTTCGAGCCGATCTTTACCGATCACGCGAAAACCGCCGGACATATCGCCGCGATCGTCGTAATGCTCCTCATCCTGCTTGTCCCGAGTGTGCTCGACGTTATCAATGCGACGCTCCCCTGCGGTCTGTTTCCGATCGCAAATTGATTGCAACAATTTCTCCCTTTCCTCCGTCTAATCGACAGAGACCCCGGAAAGGAGAACCCCATGAAACGAATCTCAATCCTGCTTTTTTGCCTGCTTTTGCTTGCCTGCGTGCCGACGCCGGACGAGGAGGTTGTGTTCGGCGATGCGCAAACCGGCAGAACCGACACGCCGCAGGCGTTGGACATATGCCCGGATGCGGTGCACGAGGTGATTTTGGACGAGCCACACAACCGCGTCGTGATCGATGCTAAGGTTACGGCCTCGGCAGCCGCGCCGTTCCGGGAGATCGCATATGAAAAGAACTTCTTTTCCGATCGCGAGCTGAACGCATTTCTGACGTTGCTGATCGGCGACGCGCCGGTCTACAGCTACCCTGAACGCACCAAAGACGTCATCAAGGCTGAAATGGAGGACTGCGTGCGAACGATGGAGCAGACCGATCCCGACAGCGATGATTACCGCTCTGCGCAGGAGGAGATCAAGGATCTACAGGATGAGTATCAGGACGCGCCGGAAGGATCCCCGAGTCGGGAACTGATCGAGCGCAAGCTGAGCGAGATCGGCGGCATGTCGATGTTTCATGCAATTACCGAGCTTGACGGTCACACTTTTGAGCTGTACTGCAGCAAGAATCTGCTGTCGCTGCGCGACCCCGAACGCACCTATCCGCGGTACGATTTCCATTTTGAGACCGTCCCTCCGTCCTCTCTGGATCAGAATCAGGCGGAAGAGACCGCGATTGCGCTGGTCGAAAAGCTCGCGCCGCAGCTTGCGCTGTGCAAGACCGATCACCGATGGAACGAAACGGCGACCGCGGAATCGTATTGCATGACCTTCCGCCCGGCAGTGAACGGCACCGCAGCGGCGGACCGGCACGTGCTGGGCCGCGACGATTCGATGCTCGTTGCAAACGACTGGCACGCCGATACGCTGACCGTGGAGATCGATGCGGAGGGCGTCTCGCAGGTGACATGGCATGATCCCGGCAAGGCGCAGGATCTGCCAAGAACGGACGTCAGCCTTCTCCCGTTTGACCGGATCCTTTCCAACGCAAAACAGCAATTGAAAAACCAATACGCATGGCGTGATTGCGAGGATGCCGTTCCCGTCGATATTGAGGTCTATGTGGATCGGATCGTGCTCGAATACGCGGTTGTAATGTGGCGTGACCACGGCGACGTCATGAAGCTGATCCCGGTCTGGAACTTCTACGGCGGCGAGCGTGTGCAAACGCCGGAGTTCGGCACGGTCGAGCAATACGGTTTTCGCACCGATATCGTGCATGTTTCCGTTGACGCAAGCACCGGCAAAATCTTACCGAACTGAAAGGAGCCTGTATGAAACGGATTTTGATTCTTTTGCTCTCCCTCGTGCTTCTCGCGTGCGTACCGACGCCGGAGCAGGACACCGTCATATCCAAAACGGAGGAAGCGCTTGTGCCGGTTGAGCCCTATCACGCAGATTCCGTGCCGAACGCATATCACAATATGATCACGGAGAACGGTGTTGCCGTTGTTCCTTCAACAAAACGATAAAGCTGCGAATGATAGCCTGTAAAATTCTCATAGTGCGATAAGTCACGAGGACGGTACGCATTGTAGAGCGTAACCACAAGTCCAGGAAACGCACGACCGATACGGCTTGTTGCCTGGATATATTCCGAGTTCTGTTTCGGCTGACCTGTCACAACCATCAGTCCAAGGCGGTCAACGTCCATACCAACAGCAATCATGTTTGTGGCGATAGCCGTATCCAGACAGTCTTTTGAAGCACAAGTCGTTTCAAGCTGATTCAGCTTTTCCGGAATCTTGTACGATGACATACGGGAAGTTATCTCCACGTTGTGGTTCAGATACCGCTGCTTATCCAAGCCGTACTTATTCTTGATACGATATATTCTCTTCGGAATGTCGTCCTGGAGAAGACGCACAGCACCGCCAAGCTCGCGAATACTGTTGAAATAGCCCACAAGTGAGTAATAGGGATCAATCACATCCAGATATTCATC
>CALFIV010000233.1 GCA_937877295.1 uncultured Clostridia bacterium | reverse complement strand
CGTTTTCATTGTAAACCTCCGTGTTATTGATATCGGATGCGGCCGTCCGCAACATTCTGCAAATGTACGCCGTAGGGGGATTTGCCATAGCGCTTTGCGGAGTCCAGCAGCGTTTCCTTTGAAATCCAGCGGTACAGATAGGCGATCTCTTCCGGCGCGGACATCTTGATGCCCTGACGCTTTTCGATCATTTGTACAAACGTGGACGCATCCATCAGGCTGTCCACCGTTCCGGTATCCATCCACGCAAAGCCGCGGCCGAGCAGGATACCCTTCAAAGAACCGTTCTGCAGATAGAGATCGTTCAGGCTTGTAATCTCCAGCTCGCCGCGCGCCGAGGGCTTGACCTTTTTGGCAAACTCGACCACGCGCCGATCGTAGAAATACAGCCCCGTGATACAATAATTGCTTTTCGGATGCTGCGGCTTTTCCTCCACGGACAGGATGCGATTCTCATCGTCGATCTCCATGATGCCGAACCGCTCCGGATCGTTGACATAGTAACCGAAAATCGTCGCATAGCCCTGTTCCGCGTTTACAACGGCCTGCCGCAAACGCTTGCCGAGTCCGTTTCCGTAAAAGATATTATCGCCGAGAATCATGGCGCACAGATCGTTGCCGATGAACTCCTCACCGATCAGAAACGCCTGTGCGAGTCCGTCCGGCGCAGGCTGTTCCTTGTAGGAAAGGTGAAGGCCGAACTGCGAACCGTCGCCGAGCAGCCGCTGAAAATTCGGCAGATCGACGGGCGTGGAAATGATCAGGATATCCTGAATCCCCGCAAGCATCAGCGTGGACAGGGGATAATAGATCATCGGCTTGTCATAGACGGGGAGGAGCTGCTTGCTTGTAACCATCGTCAGCGGATACAAACGCGTTCCTGCGCCGCCGGCAAGAATAATACCTTTCATGGAAACCTCCTTATATGGATCATTTGGACTGCCGGATGATTTCGATTGTGGAGCGCAGCCCTTCTTCGAGCGTGTACGCCCCGGACCAGCCGAGCGCTTTCAGCTTGTCGTTGTTCAGAATGCAGTGCTGCGGGCGGGAAAACCCTTGGCTTTCAACCGCGTCGGGCAGCTCGTATACGACTTTCGTGCCGCAGATACGGGCGACGGTTTCCGCAACCTCGGCAATCGATGCAACGGAATGTTCGTTGGAAATGTTGTACGCCTCGCCGCTTTCACCGTTGAACAGCGTATACAACAGCGCGCTGACGGTATCCATCAGATAGCAATACGTCCTTCGCTGCAAGCCCTTGCTTTTCAGTACGATGTTTTGCCCTTCCAGACCGTTCCGCAAAAACTGCGCGTGCGCCTTGCTGTCCGTTTCCGCCATCGTCGGTCCGTATATGCTGCACAGCCGCGCGATCACCCAATCTACGCCGTATTGTTTTCGGTAGCAGCGCATCAGAATTTCAGCGCATTTTTTGCTCTCCGGATAGCAGGAGCGAATCGCATTGAGATCAATTTCTCCGGAATCGGATTCGCGATAATCGTCTGTTTTTCCCGCAATATGGCCGTAGACCTCAAACGTAGAAGTAAGCAGCAGACGCGTTTTTGGATGTTCCCTGCAGTAGTCTAAAACGTTCTTTGCGCCGATGATGTTTGTCAGCAGCGTTTCCGACGGGTAGAGCGCATATGCAACGGGATCGGCGTTGCTTGCCGTGTGCAGGATATAATCGACGCGTTCGTCTGTTTCAAGCGGCTCTGTGATATCCTGCGCGACG
>CALFIV010000232.1 GCA_937877295.1 uncultured Clostridia bacterium | reverse complement strand
AGCGCATCGAGCGCACCAAGAGCGTGCGCCTTGCGGGCGCGGATCATTCCGTCGCGCGCGATCTCAAGATGACCCGTCCGGCATTCGGCGGTCACCTCATGGCGTCGATCATCTGCCCGCGCTTCCGTCCCGCGATGGCGACGGTCCGTCCGGGCGTTATGAAAAAGCGTGAGAATCCGAGAACGGCCGAGATCCTGCATCCGGACTTCGACCTGAAACCCGAAGACGTCAAGACCGAGGTCGTCGAGGTCGTGAAGGCGGCAAAGAAGCTCGTCGATCTGATCGGCGCGGACTTCATCGTCTCCGTCGGCCGCGGCATCAGTAAGGACGTCGAAAAGGGTTTGGCGCTTGCCGAGGAGCTTGCAAACGAGCTCGGCGGCGTGGTCGGCGCATCCCGTGCCTGTGTGGACGCCGGCTGGATCGGCGCGGACCATCAGGTCGGACAGACCGGCAAGACCGTCCACCCGAAGGTGTACGTCGCGCTCGGCATCTCCGGCGCGATCCAGCACAAAGCGGGCATGCAGGAATCCGAATGCATCATCGCGGTCAACAAGAACGAGACCGCTCCGATCTTCGAATGCGCGGACTACGGCATCGTGGGCGACCTCTTCAAGGTCGTTCCGGAGTTGATCGAATCCATCCGCGCTGCAAAGGCGGCGAAATAAAACCGACACAGCGACCGTAAGACGCCCGATTGGACGCTTTACGGCCGCCGATTCACAGGAGGAAGCTTTGAAACGGATCTTTGTACTGCTGCTGGCAATGTTTCTGCTCATTCCGTTCGGCGCGGCATTCGCGGCGGGCGCTGATTATGTGCTCGAAATCGAGGGCGGTCAAACGGAAGACCATATGGACACGGTCGACGGCAGGGACTGTCTCAAAGTCGAGGTACGGATCAACGGCGTGACCGCTGCAAAAAGCATGTCCGCACTGTACTTTGAACTGTGCTACGAGGAAGCCCGGCTGACGCCTGTGCAGGCCGAACCCGCAGCGAGCACACCCGGCGCGGTCAATTTCGACGACCCCGGCGTCATCAAATTTGCCTTCGCATCTGCAACCGGCGTCACGCTGCAGGACGGAGCGGTTCTCCTGTCGCTGTGGTTTGAGATCAACGACGGGCTTGCAGCCGGAACGGAGATCGCGTTTTCACTCGGCGATTCGGAAGCGGAATCCTACGTCAGCGGCAAAACGGCAATCCGTACCGTCGGCGGCGCGTTTACACCGTATACGCACGGAACGCCGATTGCGGTGCTCTCCGGAACGGTCGTATGGAATGCCGAGGACGTCCGGCACAAAGAAACGACGCCGTATGTGATCGCAAACGGTTCGGCGCAGACCCCGCGGTTCACGGTCATGGACGATGACGGAAACGTCGTCGACCCGGCGTCCTACGAGTTTACGTTCCGGGAGAACACACAGCCGGGTACGGCGTATCTGTCCGTTACATTCAAGAACGGCTATGAAGGCGACTGCAGCGCGTTCTTCAAGATCTATCTGCCGGCAACAACCGCAACGTATGCGGAGAATACGAAAGACGGCATCAGGGTCACATGGAAACCGGTCGAAGGCGCAGCGGGCTACGTCGTCTACCGCCGCGCATGGAGCAGCACGACCAACGGCTGGACGGCGTTTGCGCGCTGGGACAATACAACCGAAACGACCTACCTCGACGGACACGACAGTGCGCATAAGGTCTTTGCGGGCACGCGGTATCAGTACGGCGTCAAGGCGTATTTCGCAAAGCGCTACGATCCGATTGCCGACGCCTACATCGGCGGCAACGAGAATGCGCCGCTCGGGAACTACAATCTCGGACT
>CALFIV010000231.1 GCA_937877295.1 uncultured Clostridia bacterium | reverse complement strand
GCCGCTTATGAATGCTGCCGCTGACAAAAGCGCGACCGCCGCGATCGACAACTGATCCCATATGACCAGTTTATGCTTCCTCATGAACAGGGGCACCAGCGCGCAGACTGCCATGGTGATCACCGCGCCAAGATCCGAGCTGAAGGATACCGCAATCCAGAAAGTGATCCACGGGATCAGCATCGTTGTCATGGAAGGTTTCTTTAGTCCCGTCTCCTCCGGCTTTGTTTTACCTCCTTCCGTAGCCTGTGCCTTCGTACTGCCGAAAAATCGATCCCAGTCTATCATCAGCGAAAAATCACCGGATACCGTATACATGCCGTTTCCCAGCGCTTCAGCGCCGCTCATCTCCCCCCGGGATATAGCCGACCAGACCTCGAAAGAAGTATTGATATGCGTTGTCGCCGCGAACTTTCCGTCCGTATAAACCTTACTTCCGTCTTTGCCCAAAAGGATCTGATAGGTGTTTCCGAGAT
Source organism: uncultured Clostridia bacterium (assembly GCA_937877295.1). The sequence continues at coordinate 10,699 of CALFIV010000231.1, read as the reverse complement.
CGGTGTAATGCATTTCAAGAACTCTGTCTTTTCCGTCATAGGCGTCTTTATTGTAGAGCGCCGCCATCTGCCTCGTAAAGATCAGGTCATAGGGCTCCTTCTCGCCCGATTCCCTGCTGATGTCCCAGCTCGCGTCCGCCATTTCCTCGAACACTTCTCGCGGATACAAAAGCTCATGCAGTTTGTTCTCAGTCGCTTCGGAGATGGAACCGGCGGCATATTCTTCGCCCGCTGTCTTTACGATATCAAGATACTCATCCGTTCTGGCGGACAATTCTTTCACCCGGAACAATTCTCCCTGTCCGCAAAAAATCGTCTCGTAATTGTCCTTGCCGAGAAAATGATCAAACATCATCCGGACACTGTCATAATTGCCCTTCGCGGAGTAAAACCCGCAGGTGGATATCAGCACATGCTTTGTGCCCTTCATGTCATATCGTGAATCGTGTCCTCCGCTTCCGTATCCTCTGTCGCTCTTGCTCATAAAAGGAAGATTCATCGGCAGCTGCCTGTCAATCAGATTTTTCAGGATCCCGGGCACGTTGAAATAATAGAGCGGGAAACTCCACACGATCAGATCCGCTTCTATCTGCTTCTCGATCACCTGCGGCATATCGTCCTTGATACAACACTCCCCCGGTGTCGCCTGCCAACAGGAAAAGCAGCCCCTGCAGGCTCCGATCTTGAGCGCTGCGACATCCATCTCACAGACCGTCACCTGCTCTCCGCTTTCTTCTTTCTTTTGTTTCAGCCCCTCGATAAAACTGTTTGCAAGTCTGAGTGAATTACTCCTCTTGCCCTTCGGACTACCGTTGATCAGCAGGATCTGCATATTTTATCTCCTCCAATTCCTTGATGCAATGTTCACACCATTCACGAAGCATCTTTTCATACATCACACCGAACGCAATGGATCATCCCTCCACATGCACTTTTCCCCTCCTGTATAAAATCCAAAAAATCGCCATGACATAGATCACGCTGACCGCTATATTCAGATACATGTTCGTTCTGAAAATCAGCATGAACACAAAGAAACTGATCCCGACCAGACCGATAAACAGATAAAATTTTGCGTTAAAAGCGCATCTCTTTTTGGCATAAATTCCCATCATGAACAGGCAGATAAAATAAAGCATAAAAGACCCTGTTATGAACATGATCTTGGGCAGGAGCGCCACCTCTTCCTCACGCATGAATTCCAGTGCCACTGAGATATTGTTGAGCGCAAAGATCAGAAATACATGGAGCAGCATGTAGCCGGTGCCGTTCGTTATCAGCTCACGGTCAACAATTTTATTGTAAAGCACCTCATAGCTTAAGAACAATCCTGCCACGATCAAAAAAGCCATGGTGGAAAAATACAATGAGACCGCCGAGATATTATCTTCAAAGTACGGCGTGATGGAGATGATCATCTCTCCGAAGGTGAACACCACATAGAGCATGGCGCGCTCGGACAGATGCGCGAAATCGACGGGCGCTAACGCATTGCGTCCGCTTGAAAGCAGCATGGCAACGACGCCGAACGCGATCGGCAGATACGCCGCCGTATACCCGGTCAGCGCGTAAATGAGCATATGCACGCCGATCAGCGCTGCCTCGCCGAACAGGATAAATGCTTTGTGCCGAAGCTGTCTGCGTTCCAAATCCGAATCGCGGTGGTCGCGCAGCTCGATGATGTGCTGCACGCCGAGGTTCACAAGGATCAGCAGCCATGCCGCGGAATATTTATAGACCGACGACTGCCAGTAGACGCTTGTGCTGTCCGCCATAAAATAGAGCAGGAACATATTGATGAAGAGAAATACATGGTCGCGCGTGCCGTTTCTGCCGTAGACATTGATGTAGAACGTGCTGTAGTTCCAGATCTGAATGACGGCAAGCGTTCCGAGCACGTACGCAAAAAAGACGCCGCCCGGAACGAATCCGTTTTCGATATGCTGCAAAAGCGAATTGTTGCGTCCGATGATATAGACGAAGATCAGGTCGTAGATCAGCTCCAGATATTCGACCTTTTTCTCCTTCATCAGCTCTGCCATCGTGATTTCCCCTCCCCGATCGGATGTACCTTCATTATATGCCGCTGTGCGCGAAGAAGCAAGCGCACAGCGGCAGGTTTTCTCTTACAGGTCCGGGCCGAGCTCCATGTGCGCGTAGGCATTGAGCGCTTCCGGCGTTGCGGTGTAATAGCGCACGCCCCTGTCGACCTTGGCGATCGCCGCCATATCCTCGTCGGTCAGCACAAAGTCGAAGATGTCGAAGTTGTCGCGGATGTGCGCCGGATTCTTCGAACCGGGGATCACGACATTGCCCGACTGCACATGCCAGCGCAGGATGATCTGGGCGTTGGTCTTGCCATACTTCTTTGCAAGCTCCGAGAAAACCGGCTCATTGACAAGATTCTTGTCGCCGTGGCCCAGAGGATACCATGCCCATGAGTCCCATGCCGGTCTCGGCGAGGATCTTTTTGAGCGCGGTCTGCGGGAAGTACGGATGTGCCTCGACCTGCACCGTCTGCGGCTTCAGCTCCATCGTGTCGATCGCCTCGCGCAAAAGCTCCTGCGGAAAGTTGGAAAGGCCGATCGCACGGACCTTGTCCGCCTTGACCGCGCGTTCGATGTTGCGGTATCCCTCGCGCCAGTTGTCGGTCGGCTGATGCAGAAACAGCAGATCGTAATCATGCTGCGATCACGCAAAGAAAGCTTATCTTCTTTCGGTCGATCAGCGTCAAAGCGACGTCTGCGTCAAGCAGCCCGAGCGTTGCCCCGACCGCCTTGACTTCGGCAGCCACAAGTCGCTCGTTTGCCTTGCCGAGCGCCGCGTCGATCTGCGCTTGCTGCGCTTCGGTCGGCTTCGAGTTCCGTTCGTTTCGCGCTTTCGCAAGGATCTCGGAAACCTCGGCTTCCGTCATACCGTATTGCTGCGCGTAGGATCGCACGACGCCGTTTTCGGTGCGGCGGTTCCTATTGTCGAGTGCGTCGAGGAGCGAGTTTGCAAGCTGCCCGACGTCCACCGGTGCGGGTGCGCTCTGCTGCTGCGCTGCGGCGGGTGCGCCCTGCTGTGTTCCTGTGTCTGCCATAAATACCTCCGTTTATAGACCGTCGTCTGTAAATTCCGTTTTTTGCCCGTCGGCGTCCGTTTATAGCCCGTCGGCATATACCAAACCCGAAGAGGGATTTGTGCATAGAAAAGGGAGCGGAGGATCAGTCCGCTCCCTATGCGAAGGAGGTGCAGCGGTCATGGGAATCCGCCGCTTTTCTTGATGGATTTCGGGGAATGAAAAAAGCACCCTTGCCAGGTGCTTTTATTCTGCGTGGTTCTTAGTGGTTCTTACACGATAGGCATATATCGCGCCAGTCGTCTTTTACAAGATAGCGCTCACTCGTGGCGCTCGGTTTCAGCATCCTTTCGGAAACGTCCTGGTTGACCGCGCAATCGACCGCGTCGATCATTGAATCGACGAGCGGGCAAAATACGGTATTCATGCTGTTATTTGTTCCATCCATTTATGACCTCTTGTAAAAATGCAATCGTCTTTTCGTCGTATTGTTCCCGCTTGAATGCGGTTCGGATCGTCTTTCCGTCAATGTCCACATAGGCGGCCCCGTCCGACGAAAAGTAGTTTGCGTATTTTACGCCGTTCTTTGTCCGAAATATGACCGCAACGGCGTTTTCGATATATGAGCGCGCCTCCGCGTCCGTGACGTCGTGACCGCGTTCGACGTTGATATGCGTATGGTCGAACGAAAGCCCGTTTGCGCTGACTTTCCTTGTGATCGCCCGTACAGTTCCGCGAATGCCGGATTTCTTTTTTGCCGCGTCCACGATCCTTTGCGCCTTTGCCGCGTTCGTGGCTGCGCTGCTTACGCTCCTATCATACCCGACGACAGAAGTTCTGTCAAACTGTTTCTTAAAACCGGTTTGCCGGATAAAGTCGTTTTGTACGCGGTTTCAATACGACAACCGTTCCGCAGCGCGTCCGTTCGGGACGCCCGCAGAATCACACGCCAAAACCTCACGTTTCCAGCGCCGGATATTGCTGATCAAGGATACCACGCGCGAGGAGCGTAAGCGCATTGTGCACGAAGCGCTTTGGGGCGCTTGCGGAACGGACTGCGAATTCTGCAACGGCTGTGACAATCTCGGCGGCGGACGCATCGAAGCGATCTATCAGCCGTATATCGACGGCGAACAGGAGCTTTCCGAAATCAACGCTTCCTATCGCGCGCCGTTTGTACGATAAAAAAGGCGCGGAGCAATTTCCGCGCCTCTGTCCGGCAAAGTGGGACAGTCTATTCGATCACCTTGTCCGCATACGGTTCAAGCAGTTTGCGGATTTCGACCATATTCACCTTCTGATACCGGTCCGCCCAGTCGAGAAGCGCTCGCAGAGATTGCAGCGTCTCCTTTTTGCCCTGCTCCAAGCCGAGCTTTCTGCGAAAAAACCGGCGAACAATCCGGTATCGGTACACGGCCCGCGGTACGTTCAACAGATAGATGCGGTCCGCATCGGCAAAGCACTGCCCGCACCACGCATAATATACGCCCTCGATGATCCAGTCATCCCGCTTCAAAAGGTCGGCAAGCAGCGCGTCGCGCTCCTTTGCGTCTCGCCTGATCCCGTAGCGGTCCGAGCCGTTGTCCCATTGCAGATCGTCCAGATCGAAGTGCGGTATCCCGTATGCTTCCGAAAGCTTTTGCGCCAGCGTGGTCTTTCCGCTGCCGCTGCCGCCGATGATATGAATCTTCATGTCGGTTCTCCCTGTGCGCTCTGCCCTGCAAAGACCGAATCGCAATACCGATCCCATTGCACCGTATACTGCTCATGCGGCAGCAGGATGAGATCGCGCGGCTGATCAATTCCTCTGCGTCGCGCTTCTCGCACAAACGGCCAGACCCAGTCGTCCGTTTCGCTCACAATCGCCTTGACTGCAGAAAACCCGTTCTGCGCCGCGCAATACAGCCGTGTATGCCCGTCCAGAGAGATGAACCGGTCCTCCCATGGGACGACCTGAATCACGACGTCCTCCGCTGTGCGAACAAAGGTGCGAACCGCGTGCAGCTTCTCTTCATCGATATAGAATTGGGACGGCTGTATCCGTTCGAGTTCCACGTCCAACAGCTCCGCCGCGGGATACTGCGCAGCGGTTTCCCCGCATTCCGTCAGAAAGCGGACAATCTGCGGCGCGTGAAAGCGAAATTCCTCCGCCAGCGCTCGATAGAGCCGCGGATCAGCTCCGCGAATCACCGCGCAATCCCGTCCCGTGATTTCCACTTCATACGGTTCGCCCGCAATCAGATATGCGCCATGCTGGTACAGCACGGTTTGTGAAAACCGATCATCCGAATACCCGTCAATCCTTGTGATTTCCATAGCTTCCTCACCGAACCCGTTGCCAGGTGCTTTTATTCGGTGGTCTTGTTTCGGTAGAATATCGCGTCATAGACGCGCTCGGCTTCTCTGCCGGTATCGGTGATTTCGTCGGCGTCGTCGAATCCGTTGTCCATCATCCAATCCGAAAGCGCGCTCAATAGATCGCCAAGAGAACCGGCTGCTGTAAGGGCGTCGGCGTTCTCTATGCGTTCGCGCAAATATTGTCTTTCATTTTCGGTGATTTTCAGCATTGGGTCACCTCGGGTTTGTTTGTATAAGGTTTCCGGTTGTCATGTTGAACACGACCTCGCACCGCGAACCTATTATTTTGACGCTCGTTTTGCCGTTCCGTGTGCTTATCTTACCGACGGTTCCGTGCAAGAGTGCATCTTTCACGTCTTCGAGCGGGACGCCTTTTCGCATCCCTTTTTTATCTTCCGCAACCTGGCCTATAATGCGGTCTACAAGGTGTGTCTTGAAACCCTTTATTTTGGCTCCGTTTGCAGTCGTGATCCCGACAAGTTCTTTCCGGATCATTCCGGCGGTTTCCGCATAATATCAGTAGGATATATCTGTTATGTCGTTTGCTATACTTGCAAGTGATTTCCCGTCGAAAAACGGATCGTTTATTGCGTCGTCTATCGTGAAAACCGTTTTCTCCTCGCCGTCAAACCATAGTAAATACGAATCGCCCTCGCCGTCCTCATAGCAATGGTCGACATTTCCGTCCTTTCCGTTATAGCGAAATTCAAACAGGGAAAGCCCGTCCTCTATGGTTTTTTTAATATCTTCTATACTCATAGAATGTCCTCGTTTTCGGCGCGTTCGTACGCTGTCAGTTCTCTTGCTTTGCTGCGCGCCATCTTTCCGTCCGGCTTGAATGTAACGTCGTGCGCGTGTTCACCATGTTTACCAAACCCGCGCTCCGCTTTGTGTCCGTGATCGTTGTTTGAAATTTGCTTGACGAGTTTACCTTCTTTGTCGTAGTAATTCCTCGTTATACCGCCTTTCCTTGCTACGATCTGTGTGATACTGTTCGGAGTGGATTGTTCAAGCGTTTTCTTTACGATTTTGACGTCTACACCAAGAGCGTTTTTGATCACGTTTTCCGGCTTCTTGATACCGCTTGACGGATTTTTGATCGCGCTTTTGGGCTTTATAGCAGCTCTTTTCGCCGCGCTGCTTTTGTCATCGTAATCGTAACGTTTACGAGCAATCGTTTGTCCATAGCTTGCAAACCTCCATACACATTTATCAGTGTTTCTGTGTATTAGTGTAGCACGTAATCACACTATTTTTCAATAACTTTTGCAAAGAAACCGGTGTACCTGTCTGTTGTTCAATTCTTTTATTGTTCCATGTAAAATGAATCGGTTTACAAGATAGTTCCACTCTTTTCGGCGCTTTTCTGCTCAATATTAAGAATGGCAAACAGCCGAGCACGCTTTAAGCGCCCACTATCTTGTTATAAGCATTTTCGACCAGAATAATAAATAGTACGCTGACTATTTGTATCATAGTGTGCGTACAGATTTGGTACGAATGTCGATAACGGACTAATCCGCAAACGATTGGTAGCGCTGCCGAGGCTTCGCGAATGCGTTTACAGTGAGCAGCCACAGCAAGCGAGATCGTTTGCGAAAAGAAGTCGCGACGGAGAGCGCGAACGGTGACATCTTGTCTGAACGGGATGAACAATAAAAATGTCGCCGCGAACTTAACGAAGTCCGCGGCGACATGGTACGAGTAGGCATAACGGATTTAGCAGCGAACGGCCATATTCTTTGCAGCCAATTTGTAAAGGTACAATCGCACGAAAAAATAAGGCGTTTACAGGAAACTCGAAACAAGAAATATATTTAATCGGAATAATGAAAATCACTTGACAAATCACAATCAAAGACGTTATAAATATTCTGGAAAATGTAATTTATTTTACAACAATAGGAGCATTTAATGATGGAACAATCTGACGTCATCCGCAACTCGCCCGATGTAATGCAGCGTATCAGCATGAACATGGACAAACTGACAAAATCGCAGCAAAGAGTCGCTGACTACATCCAGAACCACACGATGGAAGCGGCATTCTCGACTGTGGACCGCACAGCGCATGCTGTCGACGTCAGCACGACGACGGTCGTGCGGCTCGCGCTGTCACTCGGGTACTCCGGCTATGCGGAGATGCAGAGCGCACTGAAAGATTACATGACGGTCATGTCGTCCCCGATCCATATGTTCTCAATCGTCACGCGCAGCGAGGAAGACGCAGGCCGGGCTGCGGATTACACGTCGCTGATGGAATTGGAGATCCAGAACATCCAGGAGACCTGCTCTGCGATCGTAACGGAGACCGTCAACAAGGCGGCGGATGCGCTGTCGAACGCACGCAGCATTTTTGTCATCGGCGCTCGCACAAGCGAGGCGCCGGCACGGTACTTTGCATATAATCTCGATCGCATGTTCCTGAACACGCAGTATGTGTTTGCAGACACGAACCATGTGCCGGAGCTTGTCAACCGGATGGGGAAGGAAGATGTGCTGATCTACATCGTCAACAGCCGCTATCTTCGCTCGGTATACGAGGCGACTCGCGCCGCAAAGCTGACCGGCGCGACGGTGATCGGGCTGATCGACGCGGTCTCGAACACGTGGATTCCGTTCACCGACTACACGTTCTACTGCGCCAACCGGTCCGCGAACTTCTTCCATTCGCCGGTCTCCGCTATGTTCATCGCCAATGTGCTGATGAAGCAGTGCGTCAACACCAACCGTGAGCGGGTGGAAAGCAACCTCAAAAAACTCGAGGAATCGGTGCAATCGCTGAAGCTCTTCCTCAAAAACTGACTCAAAGCCCCGATCAGAAACCGAAAGGACAGTTCCTTTCGGTTTTTCGTTGTTTTATATGAAAAAGATATTGACAAAAACGTGAACATAATGTATTATTATTTACGTAAGATGTAATAAATATTCCATTTTAAGGAAGTGGAGGAGCGAATGATCATTGACAGTCTGAAAAACGCAGCGTGCTATTGCGGCTGCAGCCCAAAAATCAATTTGATTTTGAAATACCTCGAAGCGAACGCAGAGCGTTTGAAGGGCTGTGAAGCGGGTCCGCAGACGCTCCCGGAGGAATTGCAGCAGGCAGGCATCTCGATGAAGATCGTCGAATTCGACACGGTCGAGGGGACAAGGAAATGGGAGTCGCACGTCGAGCACACATTCCTCTACTATATGCTCGAAGGCGAGGAGCGGTGCGGATACTGCGACATCTCTCTGATGGGTGACGGCGTCAGGTCGGAAGGCAAGGATCAGATTGTCTGGCACAAGGGCGACGGCGATCGCATCCTCTTCCCGAAGGGACACTTCACCGTGATCTTCCCGCAGGACGCACACATGTCCAAGCTTGCCAACGGTACATCGGCAAGGGCAAAGAAATGTTCGTTCAAATTCCGTCAGAGCGACAAAGAATAAAATATAGATCAAAAAGGAGAACGATATGGCAGTCAAGTTTACGTATTACGGCGGCATGTGCGTGCTGGTGGAACGCAGCGACGGCTTCAAGATGCTGTTCGATCCCTATCTGACCAAGAACCCGCAGGCGACGGTCAATCCGGAGCTTTTCTACGACGTCGACATGGTGTTTGTTACACATAACGCCAACGACCATTACGGTGATGCGACGGAGATCCTTGCACACAGCAACGCGGTACTGTACAGCGGTTCAGAAGTCGCCGTCCGCGCAAAAGAGGAAGGCGTGGATCTACCTAAATCGCGCAAGATCGGCACCTGCTTCGGCGATGAGCGCAGGATCGACGATCTGACAACGGTGCACACCGTGCTTGCCGTGCACCATTCCAAGATGGAGCACGGTTCGGAGATCCTCTACTACGCACCTGCATTCGGGTTCGTCGTGCAGGTCGAGCCGGGCATCACGTACTATCACGCAGGCGACACGCAGCTGTACAGCGACATGAAGCTGCTGCGCGAGTTGTATAAGCCGAACGTTATGGCAGTTGGCATTTCCCGCATTCGTCCGACCGTTCCGTGTGAGATGCCTCCGCGCGAAGCGGCGCTGGCGACCTCGTGGGTCAGTCCGGAGGTGGTCATCCCGACGCACTATACGCCCGGCAGCGAGGATCTCAATCAATTCATCCAATATGTCAGGCTGAACGTGCCGCAGGTCACCGTCAAAGATGAACTGAACAAAACATTTGCATGTGAACCCTTTTCGGTTCGGGATTGCTGAATATGAGAAACGATCTGTTTGAAAACATCGGCGAACGCGCGCGGCAGGGCAAGACAAGCTTCGGACTTTCGATGCTGCTCCCGTGCCCGAGCGTCGCGGAGCTGGCAAAGCTTGCGGGATACGATTTCATTCGCCTCGACTGTGAGCATTCTCTGATGGATGCGTCGGAGCTTCGTGCGGTCCTGACGGCGGCAAGGCTCACAAACATTCCGTGTCAGGTACGCGTTGCGGATCTGTCCGGCATCACGCCGCTTTTGAATCTTGAACCGGCGGGGATCATGATCCCCCACGTCGGATCGCGGGAGGAGGCGGAACACGCTGCAGTATTGTGCAAGTTTGCTCCGGAGGGCGACCGCGGTATGGACGGCAGCACCCGCCGCATGCGCTGTGAGGGCATGACGCGTGCGGAATACATGGAATATGCGAAGACGCACATGGATCTGATCGTGCAGATCGAGAGCAAAGAGGGACTTGCACGGATCGACGAGATCTTAAGCGTTTCCGGCGTCGATATGGTCGCAACGGGGCGCGCGGACCTCTCACAGGCGCTCGGCGTTCCCGGCGAGAAAAACGCGCCGGAAGTGATCGAGGCGGAAGAATACATCATTCGAAAGACGTTGGAGCACGGGAAGATCCCAACGATCGCCGCAGACAATGCGGACCGTGTCGCCAGTTTGAAACAGCTGGGCGTGAATTGTTTTGTGATCGGCAAAGACGAAACGATTCTTGCAAAATCACTCGCGGACAATCTTCAAAAAAAGACACAAAAAATCTGAGGAGGGAATCACATGAACACGTTGGCACGGAAACTCATGGTAGGGCTGCTTGCACTCATCATGCTGGTGGGAACGGCAGCCTGCACCGGCGCAAAGACCGTTGAGGTTACGCCCGCTGTGGATAAGGACACGGTCAAGATCGCACTGTCCAAGAACCCGACGACGCTGGACGGTCAGGAAGGCAACATGCAGGCCTTCTCGATCACCAACTGTATCTTCGAGCATCTCTGCATCACCGACAAGGACGGCAACCTCGTTCCGCAGCTTGCAACCTCGTGCGAGCAGATCGATCCCTGC
>CALFIV010000230.1 GCA_937877295.1 uncultured Clostridia bacterium | reverse complement strand
ACCGGCTGCTGACCAAGGATGAGGTCAAGTTCATGCTGAGCTTCAAAAAGCGCCGTGTCGGTTACACGACCAAGGAGCTCGCCGCTATGAACAACATGAGCGAGGAGGATACGCAGAAGGTCATCGACCATCTGATCTGGATCGGCATCCTCGAACAGAACCGCGACAATGCCGACCAGCACATCCAGTATTGGGTGCCCAAATGGGTCGTCGGCTCGGGCGAGTACATGGTCGAGCACAAAACGCTGCCCGACGAGCATCCCGAGGTCGCGACGATGTTCAACCTCGCGCCGCAGGAACCGCTGGAGTTTGCGGCAAAGCTCGTTCCGCCGGGCGGCGCAGGCATCGGCATGCACGTTATCCCGGTCGAGAAGGCGATCGACGCAAGCTCGCAAAGCGTGAGCGTCGAGCATCTCTCGCATTGGCTGCAGAAGTACGATAAGTTCTGTACCATGGTGTGCGCATGCCGCAAGGCGCAGCGCATCCGCGGCGAGGGCGTCGGCGACATCGAAGGCCAGATGTGCATCGGCATCGGCGATATCGCGGAGTTTTTGGTTGAAACCGGCAAGGATGCGCACTACGTCACGCGTGAAGAGGTCATGGAGATCATCGAGCGTGCCGAGCGCAAGGGCTATGTGCATCAGATCACCAACCTCGACGGTCCGAACCGCATCGTCGGCATCTGCAACTGCTCGCCCGGAAGCTGCTACGGGCTTCGCACCTCGCAGCTGTTCAACACGCCCAACATGTCGCGCTCCGCGTACCGCGCGCACGTCGACAAGTCGAAGTGCGTTGCCTGCGGCAAGTGTGTCGAGGTGTGCCCTGCGGGCGCGGCCAAGCTCGGCCAGAAGCTGTGCAAGGCGGACGGCACGCGCGTCAAGTATCCGATGCACGATCTGCCGGACGATCACGTCTGGGGGGAGGACAAATGGGATCGCGATTATCGCGACCACAACAAGATCAACTGCTACGACACCGGTACATCCCCGTGCAAAACGGCGTGTCCGGCGCATATTGCGGTGCAGGGCTATATCAAGATGGCGGCGGAAGGCCGCTATGCCGAAGCGGTCAAACTCATTCGCAAGGATAACCCGTTCCCGGCGGTCTGCGGCGCGGTGTGCAACCGCCGCTGCGAGGATCGCTGCACACGCGGCACGATCGACAAACCTGTCGCGATCGACGAGATCAAGAAGTTCCTCGCGCAATGGGAGCTTGAGCACCCCGAAAACTTCACGGTCATGTGCGAAAACGGCGAGGGCAACCAGTGGACCGACTATCCGGTTGCGGTCATCGGCGCAGGCCCGGCGGGCCTCTCCGCGGCGTACTGGCTGCGCACCGAGGGCTATCCGGTCACCGTATTTGAAAAGGAAAAGCTTCCGGGCGGCATGCTGATGAACGGCATTCCTTCGTTCCGTCTCGAAAAGGACGTGCTTGAAAAGGAAATCGAAATCGTCAGACGGATGGGCGTTCAGTTCCGTTACAACGTCGAGGTCGGCAAGGACATTACGCTCGACCAGCTGCGCAAGATGGGCTTTAAGGCGTTTTATATTGCGATCGGTCTGCAGGGCGGCCGCAAGACGAATGTTCCCGGAGAGGAATCGGAAGAGACGGGATCTGACGGCGAAGTGACAGCCGCCGCGCAGACGCAGGAGCCCATCGGACCGTCCGCTTCGTCAGAGCCGGATGAGGCGGCTGCAGCCGCTCAGCTTTCCCGTGAGGAGGCCGCGCGGCGCGTTGCCGAAGCGGAAAAGGCGCTTGAGGAGGCCAGACGGGCCCTCTCGATGACGGCCCCGGAGCGTGCCGAAGAAGATGCGGAAAAGGCCGTATCGGATGAGCGAACGTTTATCGAAAACAGATCGATAACCATAGAGGAGGAGAGAAAATGAAGTTTTTGCTCTTATTTACCATGGGCCCCCTGGAGTGGGTCATCATCGGTGTAGTCGTCCTGCTGGTGCTGGGCCCCACGCAGATCCCGAAGCTGGCCAAGATGTTCGGAAAGGCCTCGAAGAAATTCAAGGAAGGCCTGGAAGAGGATGACGACGAAAAAGAGGAGAAAAAGTCTTCAGTGAAGAAGGCAAGCGCTGACGACGATGACGAAGCATAAAAAGGCGAAACAAGAGAACGCGGAAGGCATGATGACCGTATCCGGCCACCTGAGAGAGCTCCGGAACCGGATCGCCGTGATCCTGCACGTATCCACCTGGCAGATGCTGCTGCAGACGAAGATCCTGCTGGTCTTTATCGTATCGGTGGTGGTCTTCATCACGATCGCCCCGCAGCTGGTCATGTTTTTCCAGGAGATGGGAACGCGCTACGGCTACGAATTCGTCTTTATCGCCCCGCAGGAGCTGCTCATGCAGCAGTTCCGTGTCGCGGGAATAGGCGCTCTGGTGGGCTCGTCGCC
>CALFIV010000229.1 GCA_937877295.1 uncultured Clostridia bacterium | reverse complement strand
CGCGTATTCGTTCCACACCACGCAGGAGGACCTCGAGGCATATTACGAGCGCTGCTACCGCGCATACGAGCGCATCTATGCGCGCGCAGGCGTGCCGGAGGTGCTGGCGGTCAAGTCGGATTCCGGCATGATGGGCGGCAAGGTCAGCCATGAATTCATGCTGCTCACTGACATCGGCGAGGATTCCATCGTATTCTGCCCCGACTGCGGCTTCCGCGCCAACATGGAGGCGTGCGAGGCGATCACCGAAAACGAAGCCGACGAGACGCTCGCACCGCTTTCCGAGGCCTTCACCGGCGAAGCCGCGACGATCGCGGAGGTCGGAGAGCTTCTGCATGTGCCGAATGAAAAATCCTGCAAGGCAGTCGTCTATCAGCGCAACGCCGACGATTCGTATGTGCTCATCTTTGTCCGCGGCGACCGCGAGGTCAACGAGACAAAGCTGACCAATTATCTGAAATCCGAAGTCCATCCGGCGGTCGACATCGAAACCGCCAACCTCAACGCGGGCAACATCGGCCCGGTCCGTCTCAATACGACGGCAACCGTGCTGATCGACCGCTCCATCATGGGTGCAACCAATCTCGTCTGCGGCGCAAACAAGCCGGAGTACCATCTCACGGGCTTCACGCCTTCGCGCGATCTGCCCGAGGATACCGAATACCTCGATCTTTCTAAGGCGGTCGAGGGCGGTGTATGCCCGAACTGCAAACGCCGCAGCCTGAAGGTGCGCCGCGGCATTGAGGTCGGCAACATCTTCCAGCTCGGCAAACGATACACCGAGGCGATGGGCATGACCTACGACGCCGAAAACGGCGAGCGCAAGAATCCGATCATGGGCTGCTACGGCATCGGCGTCGGCCGGCTTATCGCGTCCGTGTGCGAAGCGCATCACGACGATTACGGCCCGATCTGGCCGATCACGATTGCGCCGTGGCAGGTCGAAATCTGCGCGCTGCGCATCGACAACCCGGATGTGAAGGCCGCTGCCGACAAGCTCTATGCCGAGCTCGAGGCGCGGGGCGTCGAGGTGCTCTACGACGACCGTCCCGTGTCCGCAGGCGTCATGTTCTCCGATGCAGACCTGCTTGCCGCGCCGGTGCGCGTGGTCATTTCGCCGAAGACGCTTTCGCGCAATGCATTCGAGCTTTCCGCACGCGACAAGTCCTTCCGCGAGGACATTGCAATCGACGCTGCCGTCGAAGCCGTACAGGCGAAGATCAAAGAGCTTGTCGCCGCGATCAACGCCAAAGTGCCGGAACGCATCTGACAAACATAACCGACAGCTTCCCGCAGCCCGGGGAGCTGTTTTTCTATGGTCTGATCCGTACGCTATCGGTGCAAGGAGAGGCGATTCGCCACGATTTTACAACTCTGATACAACTTTAACGCGTTTTGGACGAATCTCTTTGCTATGATCAAATGGACGACTCCGTCACATTTTGCGGGCGTCAATTGTCTGATTTTCAGAAAGCGAGGGATCCGGATGAAAAAAACGTTCGTTTGCGTCCTTGCACTGCTGCTGTGCGCATGTCAGCCCACGCCGGAGCAGGACCCGGTCAAGCAAAAGGACACGGTCGCGCTGATCGATACGGTGCTCGCCGATCAGCAGGAACAGCAGAGCGCCGGGGCGGCACTGCCAAAGGTACGGGAGCAGATGCCCGAACGCTTTGTATGCGATTTCACGACGGCGGGCGGCACGCATGTCGTTTCGGACGAGCCGATCCGCATCCTGACAGGCGGCACGTTTCCGGTGCTGCGCGTCGAGCGGCGCAAGGTCACGGACGCGGAGCGCCTGACGCTTGCGCAGAAGCTTTTAGGGGCGGACAAGCTCTATCTGTATCACGACGTGCTCTCGCGCAAAGAAATCGAAAGTATGATTCAATCGCTGATGAACGGCATGACAGAAGAGGAAAAACAGGCATTCTTACGCGAGGACGGCGACGAGGAGTCATGGGAGGACTTGGTCGCATGGCGACAGCAGCAGCTCGAACACTGGAAGCAGCTCTATCGCGATCTGCCGAGCGACGATTCGCCGGTGCCGAACCAGCCGTGGAACGGCGAAACGCCGGATCCGGACCGGGACAAGGCGGTATCATGGACCATCGTCATCGAGTCCGAGGGAAAGACAAACCTGTCCTGGCTGCCGTACGTCACCGCCTATGCCGAGGAAACGGACCGCGTGCTGCGGTATCAGGCACTGCAGCGCGGGCATTATGACATCACCGAATGCGAGGGAGTGACAAGGATCGAGCCGGAGGATTACGGCAAGGTGCACGAAGGCGCATCCATCAGCGCGCAGACCGCCGCTGAGTCTGTGCTGCCGTACTTTGACGGAATCCTGAACCTGCATATCGACGACATCTATTGGAGCAACGACGCCGATCTCGACGGCGAGCAAGCGGGCGAAATCCACAACTGGGCGTATCTGATCCACTTGACGCCCGATTATGACGGCGCGGCAACGGTGTTCTGCGAGGAAACCGTGATCAACGAGGAGACCTTCACAAGACCGTGGGAATACGAGCGCGTCACGGCAGCGGTCTCGGGCGACGGCACGCTGCTGTCGCTTTCGTGGGAGGGACCGCTTGCGGTGACGGATACGGTCGCAAAGAGCACGACGCTGCTGCCGTACGAGACGGTGCAGGCGACTTTCCGACAGCATATGGAGCGCATGCAGTACGGCGACGGCGCGGCTGTTACGGTGACTTCCGTCAAGTTAGGTCTGTTCCGAATCCGCGAAAAGAACAGCATGGAAACGGGGCTTCTCATTCCGGCATGGGTGATCGAAAGCGTCTGGGATTTTGAAGGCATGCACAAAAGCCTTGAGCCGGTCGTCATCAACGCGATCGACGGCAGCGTCATCGACGCGGGAAAAGGGTATTGACGCCGGTTTGCAGGGGCGGATATCATCCGCCCGACGAAAAGTCGGGAGGGCAGTCATACCGCTGTTCCGAAAAAATTCCCTCTTATCATATGTAACGTATACGATATATATAACGGATACGGTATAAACGGAGACGTTACCGTATACGACAGTAAAAAATAATCAATATCGTATACGTTACTTTTTTCTTTGCGGATCAATCAACAAGAACCGATAAAAAATTTCGCGAATTCCGACTTGTTCAACACGATTTTACAACTCTGTTACAAGTCGCGTGTTATAATGAGTCGACAGGAGGGGCATATGGCTCATATTTTGGTATTGGAAGACGAACGGGCGATCAACGATCTGATCGCGTTTAATCTCGGCATGGTGGGGCACACGACGGCACAGGCGTTTACCGGAAAGGAAGCGCTCGCACTGGCCGAAAAGCAGGGATTCGATCTGCTGATTCTCGACGTCATGCTGCCCGATTCGGACGGCTTTCGGGTCTACGAGCGCATCCGCAACACGCCGGCGATCTTCGTGACCGCGCTCGGCGAAACGGCGGACAAGGTCAAGGGCTTCGAGCACGGCGCGGACGATTACATTGTCAAACCGTTTGAAATGACCGAGCTTCTGCTGCGCGTGGAGGCGGTGCTGCGGCGGACCAAAAAGAGCGAGCAGCATTACCGGCTCGGCAGCATGG
>CALFIV010000228.1 GCA_937877295.1 uncultured Clostridia bacterium | reverse complement strand
CTCAAGAACATCAACGAGCCGAAGGAGACCGTCGATTATACGGCCAAGAACTATGCGCGTCTTGCCGAAATTCTCAAAGACCCGAAGGGCGTTGCGGACGTCGTCAACGACTGCCGTGACAAGAACGGCACGGTCGACAAGAAAAAAGCGTACATCAAGCTGATCGACACCTACTCGATCTCCATGATGACCGCAAAGACACTGCTCGGCTACGGCCTGCAGAACGACACGTCGAAGGCTTCGGCGATCGCCAAGGAGCTCGAGACAAAGCTCAACGCGGCTCGCACGGCGCATAAGGAAAAGGGCGAGGAGCTTGACAAGGACTACCGCGTGCTGAAGAACGGCCAGCCGATCGTCACCAAGCGCAAGCTGAACAAAGAAGAGGTCGATCTTGCTGTACGCAGAGTCAGCCGCATTGTCAAGATCGGCATGTTCATGGACCGTTATCCGGCGGAGCTCTCCGGCGGTCAGCAGCAGCGTGTCGCGATTGCGAGAACACTCGCGCCCGAACCCAGCGTTCTGTTCATGGACGAACCGCTTTCGAACCTTGACGCCAAGCTGCGCCTTGAAATGCGCTATGAGCTGCAGCGTCTGCACGTGGAGACCGGCAGCACGTTCGTTTACGTCACGCACGATCAGATGGAGGCCATGACGCTGGCAACCTCGATCTGCCTGATCAACAACGGTGTTTTGCAGCAGTACGACGCGCCGCTCACCGTCTACAACCGTCCGAACAACCTGTTCGTCGCGGACTTCGTCGGCAACCCCTCGATCAACTTTATCGAGACGCACGGCGAGCAGAACGCGGACGGCAGCGTCGATCTGAAGCTGCTGGGCGACCATCACATCACGTTCAAGCCCAATGCGCCGATCTCGATGGCGCAATGGAACGCGGACCGCGACGCTTCGATCGAAGCCGAAAACAAGCGCCGTGCGGAACTGGCCAAGCAGAAGGGCTATGTCGAAAAGGGCAACAAGGATGAGGTATTCCGTTATAACATTGCCCGCGTCGAAGAGGTGGATACCTCCATTGCGGACGATCCGGTCATCGTGGACGGCGATTATGTGCTCGGCGTTCGTCCGGAGTTTATCCGCCTGACGGAAACCGGCATCGAAGGCGAGATCTACGGCGCGATGCCCACCGGCATGGAATCCACGCTGAAGATCCGCACCGGCGAGTTCCTGCTCACGAGCGTCGTGTTCGGCGATACGCTCTACACGATCGGCAGCGCAACGCACATCAGCTTTGTCGGCAATTCCATCATGCTCTTTGACCGCAAGTCCGGCCGTTACATCACGTCCGGCAGCATAGAGATCTGATCTCCAAAACAAAACGCCCGATCCGGAAACCGGATCGGGCTTTTCTATGCTTCAAACGGTTACGTTTCACTCTGCAGATACGCTTCAGCCTCGCGTACGGTTCGATGGAGGTAATGCATCGCAAGGATGGGGTAATCGCCGGCTGCGGTTTCGCCGGTCAGCATGACCGAGGAAGCGCCGTCCAGCACGGCGTTGAAGACGTCGCTGATCTCCGCTCGCGTCGGCACGGGCCGGTGCGTCATGGAATCCAGCATTTGGGTCACTACCATAAAATCGCGTCCGGCTTCTCTGCAGACGGCGGCAATACGCTTCTGCGCCGCGGGCAGCTTCCAAAGCGGCAGGGCATTGCCGAGATCGCCGCGCGCAATGACGATTTCGTCACAATGCGGGATCAGCTCCGAGAGCCGGTCGATCCCGGCCTGATCCTCGATTTTTGCAAGCAACCGCACATGCCGGCAGCCCGCTTCGTCCAGCGCGCCGCGCACCGCGATCAGATCCTCGCGACTTCGTACAAAAGGCTGCATCATCGCCGTCACACCGTATGCGTTCGCCTGACGGATCTGCAAAAGATCGGCTTCGGTCAGCGCAGGCGTGCAGATCGTACAACCCGGCAGCGCAACGCTTTTTCGACTTTCCAGCAAGCCGCCGCGCACCACGCGAAGACCGCCGTGCCCGGCAATCAGCAAAAGCTTGCCGTCGTCCAACAGAATCTCCTGTCCGTCGGTCAGCGCTCGCAGCACCGCGTCCGGGAACGGAATCCGGTCCGTCCCGATCCGATCGCCCGCCTGCAGACGGAGCGGCGAGGGAAGGACGCCGATGCGCAGCTCCGGACCTTGCATGTCGATCAAAAGCTCCGGCGTAACGCCGCACGCTTTCGCTGCGTCATGATAGGCTTCGATGTGCCGGGCAGCGTCGGCAAGCGTCGCGTGGGACAGATTCAGCCGAATGCCGTCCATTCCTTCCGTAAGCATCTGCTCCAATGTAGCCCGATCCCGGCATGCCGGACCGAGCGTCCCGTAAAGCTTGATCTTTTTCATATGCACCGTCGCTGTTTCAGATTCTGCAACCATTATAACCGAAACGCGCGCGCCGTTCAACCGTTCGCCGCAAAAAAGAGCGACAGGCGCGCGGCCGCAGGAAGGGCTTAACAAAGACGCATGGGTGTTTATATCCGCGTCCACGTAAAGTCCATGAAAAAAGCAAAGCAGAAGCTGAAAGAGCTGACTTCCCGCTCTCAGGGCAGAAACGCCCGCAAGGTGATGGAGAACGTAAAGGTCTTCATCCGCGGATGGCTTGGCTACTTCGGAATCGCAAGCATGAAGACAACCATGCAGGAATGGGACGGCTGGCTTCGCCGGAGGATCCGGATGTACATCTGGAAGCAATGGAAGTACCCGAGAACGCGGGTGGAAAACCTCATGAAGATCGGCGTTCCGGAATGGCGGGCTTGTGAGGTTGCTTACTCACGCAAATCCTACTGGAGGAGCGCGAAGCATGCCGGTCTGAATATGGCCATTACAAGCAAGAGACTCGCACAAGCCGGATACTTTAGCTTATCCGACAGGTACGAGTCCCTGCACTTATGCGATTGAACCGCCGTGTACGGAACCGTACGCACGGTGGTGTGGGAGGTCGGTCACTCAACGAATGGGTGACCTCCTACCCGATTGGAATATCCGCCGTTCAGACCAGTGACGCCGCAAATGCGCCGGCGCGCGCAAGGTCGTCGTCGGTCGGCAGACCCTTGTTGATGAAAATCCAGGACGCCGCGCAATGGAATTCCTGCTCGGACAGCGGGATGCGCAGCGGTTCGGTGACGGCCTTGACGGCGTTGCGCGTCGACTTTCCGGTGGCGGACGTGTTCATGTTGACCACCTCGCCGATGCGATCCTTGTTGCGGGACAGAAATGCTTTGACTTCGCCGTCAATGTTGGCGGCGTACATCGCGTTGATTAGAAACAGCCGGTCGACGTGTTCGTCGAGATCAACGGAAACGTCCTGCGCTTTTACGCCGATCGCCTGTTCCACGGCGTCGGCAAGCTTTTTGGTATTGCCTTTCTTGGATTTGGTAAAGTAGCGGATTGCGATGGTCATTTTGTGATCTCCTTTCATTTACGGTATTTTGGGGCTTGTGCAGCAGTGCCTGCATAGTGCAGAAACAGTACGATCAGGATGATGTAACAGACGGTCTTGGGCAGCATCAGCATGCCGAGCATCGGGACAAGGCTTGCGGCGACTGCGACCGGAATATAGAACAGGAACGACAGCGCGATCAGCAGCCATACCGGGCGGAACGTGCGGATTGCAAACCGGGTTTTACAGTAGAGGCAAACGATGATGACGCCGAGAGCAACAAACGGAATGTTGCGGACCGTTCCCCAGAGCACGGAGCTGTTGTTACTAAGCCAGCCGTTTTGCGGCAGCAGGCACAGAAGGATACGCATCAGCGTAAGCGCGTAAACCGCGGCGGAAAGCCCTTTCTGCTCCTGTTCGGTGTAAACGCAAAGCCACAGCCGGTACAGCAGTAGACAGAACACGGTCATGGTTACGGACGTCACCAGCTTGCCGACGCCGAGCCATGCGGTAAAATCAGCGTCAACGAAGCAGTTGAGCACACGGGGGATCAGGTGAAAGGCGTCTCCGCATCCGAGGATCAGCACCGCAATGCCCATGAGCCTGCCCGCGCGTTCCTTTTTCTGCAAAGGATTACAATCCCTGCCGTTACGGCAAAGATCAGATAGAGGATATCAAACGAACTTTCTCCGTATTTCATATGCTGATTCTCTGCGTCGGTTTCATGTGTGTCGATTGCTCCAAAAACATTGGGATGAGCGTTGAGATCAGCCCGTAAGTCTGCGCCGGGAAGGAAAAGATAATTTTTTGCAGCGCCTTGACACCGGGTTTTTCGTTGACGATGATCGTGTGCACATCCATATACGCGCCTGCGTCGTCGCTCATGGCTGCCGCGCCGAGCAGATGCTGCTTGCGATCGAAAATGAACGTGAAGTGCTCATCGGCTTGGTTCTTATTGAGCCACGACATCGTCATGCCGACCGGCTTTTCCTCCACACGGTACAGCTTCGGATGGGCCTTGGCTTCCGAAACGGTTACGCCGACCTGCGCAATGCGTGCCAGCAGGCATGCCCGCTGCCGATAAAAATGACGTCATAGGCTTTCATCGTTTCGTTTCCTTTCTTCATCCAGCATTTTATAGAGTATCTTGTACAAGAACATCGCTTCCTCAACCGAAAGATGAAACTCCTTTGCGATCGATTCCGGGA
>CALFIV010000227.1 GCA_937877295.1 uncultured Clostridia bacterium | reverse complement strand
GGACTTGAAGCCGGAATACAAGACGGAGAAGGTTCCGAAGCTGAAGGTCAATGACCCGGATGAGAAGTTGGAGTCGGCTGCGGTCATCTATGCGAGGAATCAGTTCGCCAAGCGCGTGATGGATTTCTGCAAGGGTCCAAGACCGACGGAGTACGATCCGGAGATCACGTGGCGGCTCATCGAGCGCATTGAGCCGAATGGTAACGAGGTGAAGTATCATTTCCACGGAGGCGCAGAGGTTATGGTTAACGCAGACATTTACACAGCCGGAGTACCATCCGGCAGGAGATTAGGAAGGAGTGAGAAGCATGACCAAGAAGGATTTCGTATCGAGGTTAGCGACTGCCACGGGCGTCACAAAGGCTGATTCAGAGTTTATGCTGGACGCAATAATAAATCTCATTTCCGATGCGCTAAACGAGGGCGAGGAAGTCGCTTTGCCGAGGTTGGGGAAGCTTTATGTCGGAACGGTCGCTGGGCATGATGCGGACAACTACCTATCTGGTGGCACTCTGCATTATGCGGCTCGTCGGCAGGCTCGGTTCCGTCCGGCGAAGGAATTGAAGGAGAGGCTGAATTCATCTGGCACAACTACCTGAAAGGTTTACACAAC
Organism: uncultured Clostridia bacterium; assembly: GCA_937877295.1. Next base: position 8,560 of record CALFIV010000227.1, on the reverse strand, counting down.
TCTGGCGGTTCTGCCAGCTGGCAAAGCCCTTGGATTAAGTTATTATAACACCATCAAGAGGAACGGAGGTACAAACCATGAAACGCACCTATCTCGGTCATTCGACTTTTTTACTGGAAACGGAAGCGGGAACGAAGCTTGTCACCGACCCGGTCGACGCAGGCAGCGGCTTTGATCTGCCGGACGTGACGGCGGACGTGATCACAGTCTCACACCATCACTTTGACCACGACGCGGTGGAACGCATCGGCGGTCATCCCGTTGTGAAGGATACGCAAAACACCGAAACGATCGCGGGCTTTTGCATCACGGGATACCCGACCTTCCACGACACGGAGCACGGCGCAAAGCGCGGACCGAACACGATCTACGTCATCGAAGCGGACGGCCAGCGCTATGTACATTGCGGCGATCTCGGACACATGCCGGACGACGCGACCGTTGACGCGCTGAAAGGGGCGGATGTGCTGATGATCCCGGTCGGCGGAATCTTTACGGTGGACGGCAAAACGGCGTGGGAGATCACAAAACGGATCGCGCCGAAGACGGTCGTCCCGATGCACTTCTCCGTGCCGGAGCTGACCTTCCGTCTCGAGCCGGTCAAACGCTTTCTCGACGCGGCCGAAGCCGATCCCGCGCCGATCGCGATCGAAGTCCCGACGCGCGCCTGACAAAATACAAAAGGGGCTGTTAAAAAGTCTGACATTCTGAGATCCTTCGAAACAAGTTTCTCAGAATGACATGTTTGGACTTTTTAACAGCCCCTGTTTATTTGCGGTTTATTCCGAATCGGACGGCGAATACAGGATCGAGATGATCTCGCCGTCTCTCAGGCCAACGGTCAGAAGCGCCGTACCGTCTTTGAGCGTCCACTCTCCTGCGGCAAGCGCGGGAAACGCGGCTGCCGCATCCGGTTCTGACATGCCGATGCAAAGCCCCTGCGGGGTTTTGACCGTGTCGTCGGTGACGCGGATCGCCGTGATGCGGGAAACGCCGTCGATTTCGTTGGCGGTGATCTCGAACCCGCGGAAGAAGTGTACCACATCCTCGCCGTCAAACGCGCAGCTTGTTTCCGCGTACGGCGCTGCAATCTCTTCGGGCAGGTTTGAAAGCACCTGTTCCGTCTCGTCATAGATCCCGAATTGCGTGCCGTTCGATTCAAAATACAGCGCGCCGTAAGCACCGCCGCGGACCGCGTTCGGGTCGACGAACACCGCGTTCGGGTCGGATGCGGCGCAGCCCAGAAGCAGGAGCGCCAGCAGGACGATCATCCGTTTTTTCATCTCAGTTTTCCTCCGTCAAATGTCGTTTTTCCGCTTCATACCGGGCAGTCAGCGCTGCATAATCCGCGTCGTACGCCGCCTCTCCGCGATGATCGGGAAGCTCATACGCAGCCTTCAGGATCGCGCCGAACCAATGCGTCAGCTTTTCCGCGCCGGACACGTTGAGATGCTGTCCCTGATCGTACGTATCGGTCGAAAGATCCACGCCGGTCTCTTCGCCGTTTGCGATCATATTATCATAGCGCAATCCGTGGGATTTTGCAAACGCTTCGATTTCCGCGTCCCATTCCGGATACCAGTACGGTTCGATCGACGGCGACTTGATCAGCACGAGCGCGATCCCCTGCGATTCGCAAAGCGCCGCCATACGTTCGAGCCACGCCATGCTGCTCCTTGGCAGATGCGCATCCGCAAGCGGCGCGGGCGTCGGCGTCTTGGTCGCGGGCTTGACGCCCGTATGCATGATATAGCCCTTAAACGAGACCGGCTCGCCGTCCGAAAACCAATCATGCCAATCCTCCTCTGTGAGCTTGCCGATGCGGTCGTGGTAGCGCAGCAGCGGGAACACATAGGACATAAAGTCCTCGCCCTCGGTCATGCTCGCACGGATCGCCTGCGCCTTGGCTTTGCCCCAGCGCATGCCGTCGAGCGCAAGGCGGTTGTATGCCTCGGACTGCGGCTCGCCGTACTTGAGCGCCAGCACGTTGTACACAACGACCTTCGGCGTCTCGGTTTGCAGCGCGTCCTCCAACAGATAATACGAATGCCACACAAGCTGCTGCGCGCCGCCGCGGATGAACGACGTGATCCCATATTCGTTGTAGAGCGTGACCGGCGAGAACTGCTCGAACACCTCGCAGTCGCCGATAAACAGCACGTCGTGGTCCGTCGCCTCGTCGTAGTATTCGCCCGTAAGGCGTCCCTCGGGCGTGTCGTGATATTTCGGCGCGACAAGGCGCGTCAGCGCGTACAGCGCCGAACAAAATACGATGCAGGCGAGCAGCACGCCGCCGATGGAAAGAAGCGTTCGTTTCATCATCAGAACCTGTTATAGATAAACTGCGAGGCGTCGAATCCGAAGCCGTAATGTCCGAATACGAGAATCGTGCCCGAAAGAAGCAGCAGGACGCAGACGGCAAAGACCGTGCCGCGTCTCAGGATGCGCTCCCGGATCGCGCCGGTTCTTTGCGCCATAGACAGCGCGAACATGCAGAGCACGCCCGCTGCCGCGATCGCGTAATCCGTATACGAAAGTCCGAGCGACTGAATGCCGCCGTGCAGCACCGCGCTCCAGTTCCACGTCGTGAACATCGAGCCGAACGCCGAAAACGCGTCCCCGACCTTGCCGTAGCAGTCGAGGATGCGAAGGCTCGACAGGAGCAGCACCGTGCGGACGACGGTGAACCCGCGGTAGAACGCGCTTTCGGTAAGCTTCGGGAAGCGCGCTCGGAAGCCGGCGTACAGCGGCTTGCACTCCTCGGACAGCAGAATCACGACCCCGTTCAAAAGCCCCCATACAAGGAACGTCGCGTTTGAACCGTGCCAGACGCCGGTCAGCGCCCAGACGAGCAGCGTCGCAAGATACACCGGCAGTCTTCGCGAAACGCCGACGCTGAAGCCCCGCGTTTTTTGCGAGAGCATGCGCATGGGCTTACATACCGACAGCGGATAATAGACGTAGCGTTTGAACCACGCGCCGAGCGTGATGTGCCAGCGCCGCCAGTATTCGGAAATGCTCTTGGAGAAATACGGCCGCAGAAAGTTTTCCTCGACCGTCACGCCGAACCACTCGCCGACGCCGATCGTGATGTCGATGCCGCCGGTGAAATCGGCATAGAGACATGCGGCATAGAGCAGCATCCCGACGAGCACGAATCCGCCGCGGTAGACGTCCGGTCTTGCGCAAAGCGCCTTGACCGCCACAAGCAGGCGGTCCGCAACGATCAGCTTTTTCCAGTAGCCCCACGCAATGCGAAGCGCGCCCGAAAGAAAGCGTTTCCCCGAAAACGCATGCGGCTCGAACAAGGATTTCCCGAGTACGTCAAACCGGCTGATCGGGCCTTGCACCAGCAGCGAGAAAAAGGAAATGAACAGCGCAAGACGGAACGGATTGCGTTCCGCGGGAATCGTCTCACGATAGACGTCTAAAAGATAGCCGATCGACGAAAACGTATAGAACGAGACGCCCATCGTGAGCGCCAGCCCGCCGCCGAACGTCGGCGTTTTGAACCAGGCCGCCGAGAGCCTTCCGATCGCAGCGCCGTATTTGAGCACGAACAGAACCCCGACGTTGACGATCAGGCAGCCGATCAGCACCGCGCGGCGTTTCCGTTCAAAGCCGAGGCGCGCCGCTTTCCTCTGTTCCTTCGTGTGCGTCGCCTTCATAGCGGCGACCGTTTCCCTCTGCTTTTGAAACAGCGCGTCGAGCAAACGCGACGCGGCATACACCGTCGCGATCGTCACGAGCAAAAAAACCGCGCTTTTCACGCCCGCCGCCGCGACAAACGCCGCGTCGGCAAGCAGCAGCACGATCCATTGCACCCGTTTCGGCACGACGTAGTACAGGGGCAGCAGTACCGCCAAAAACAGAAGAAACGCCCACGAGGTGAACAGCATCAGTCGTCCTGTTCCCGCAATTGTTCGATCAGCGCGTAAAGCGCCTGCGCACTGTTGAACCGCTCCGGCGTGATGTATTTTGCGGGAATCACCACGTCGAATTCCTCCTCGATGCGTGTGATCAGCATCACGACGTCGAACGACGCCAGGATTCCGTGATCGACCAGCGCCGTCTCCCGTTCAAAATCCGTTTCGGGATGCAGTTCCTTTAAAAGCTCCAATAATTGATGCATCATTCCTCCTGATGATGGAAAATTCGTTTGCTTTTCCGTTCCGAGATCCTTCGACAAGCCTCAGGATGACAAAGAAGCGGATCAGATCGACGCCGGAGACGGTCCGAACAGCAGCGCTGCGGCTGCGTTCCGATCGGTCTTTCCGTTTTGTGTGAGCGGCAGCGCGTCGACGCGCTTGCTCATCTTCGGCAGCAGATACGCCGGCACGCGTGTGCGAAGCGCAAGCAGCAGCGCGGCGCGGTCGATCGTACCGGTATACACAAGTCCCAGAATGCTGCGCGCGCGGTCGAACACGGCGCACGCCGCGTTGACGCCCTCAACCGTCTTTGCCGCCGCCTCCAGCTCCCCGAGCTCGATGCGGTGTCCCATGTGCTTGATCTGATCGTCCTTTCGGCCGAGATACTCCAGCTCGCCGCGCGCGTTCCACCGTCCCAGATCGCCGGTGCGGTAGACCGTTTCGGGATAATCGGCGTGCAGCGGATTCTGCACAAACGCCTTAGCGGTGCGCTCCGGATCGCGGTAATAGCCGTGACACAGCGCCGTTCCGCGGATGCAGATCTCCCCCTCCTCTGCGCGGCGGTCGTGCTCGTCGAGCAAAAAGACTTCTGTATTGTCGAATGCGCGTCCGATCGGTATGCGCTCGTCGTCTTGAAAATCGCGGCCGACCTCATAGAAGCACGACATGCCGGTGCATTCGGTCGGGCCGTACAGATTGAGATAGCGTGCCGGAACGTGCTGCCGCCAGATGCGAAGCTGCTTCGGCGGCATGACCTCGCTGCCGAACGCAACGGTTCGAAGATGGGCGGGTACGACCTCGTCGAAGGTGTGCAGCGCGGAGATCAGCGTCAGTGCGGACACAACCCAGCAGAGCGCGGTCACGCGGTGCGCGTTCAGAAACTCCACGAGCGGCACGGGCGTCATGAACAGCTTTTTCGGCACAAGCACGACGTGCGAACCGCAGCACAGCGCGGAGAGAATCTCCTTGAGGCAGGCGTCCACGTACAGCGGCGCCTGCATGGCGAATACGTCGTGTTCGTCGGCGCGCAGCGTCTTTGTGATCTGCGCCGCATAGTCGATCACCGCCCGGTGACAGCCGACCACGCCCTTCGGCGCGCCGGTGCTGCCGCTTGTAAACACGAGATACGCGGGATCGGCGTCAAGCGTCGCGTTTTGCGCGGCGTTCAGCGCCGCCTGATCCGGCGCTTCCGCAGTCAGCGTATCCGGGTCGAGCGTTTTTCCCCGGAAGCCGTACGCCGAAAGCAGCTTGCGGCCCGTTTCGTCCGCGATCGCAAAGCGCGGACCGACGCGTTCGAGGATCGAGCGGATGCGGTTTTCACCGAGCTCCGCATCGACCGGCACATAAAAGCAGCCCGCTTTCCATACGGCGAAAAACAGCGCAATCTCCGTTGCGCTGCGCGGTAAAAAGAGCAGAATCGCTTCCTGCTTTGCGCCGCGATGCAGCAGCGCCGTTCCCGCTGCGTCGCTGATGCGCGCGACGTCCGAAAACGTCAGCGTGCCGGTTTCGTCGGTAAACGCCGGCGCATCCGGGCGCAGGTCCGCCTGATCGGAAAGTGCGGTCAGCATCGTTTTCATTTCATTTGCCTTTCTTGTACGGCTCGGTCGCGATCGGCGGATACAGCGATTCGTCGTAGCGCCAGTATTTCAGATCGATCTTTTGCGTCTGCTCGTTTGTCCACATGAAGCATCGGTTCTTTGCCTTGCTGACATGGCTGGGATCGAGATGATACCAGCCGCTGCCGAGATTGACGATCAGCCAGTAATGCCTGCGGGTCGACCCGAAGCGTTCGACGCTCATATACTCGGCATCCGTATGCTCCAGCAGCAGACGCATCGCCGCATACGAGGTGAAGCAATCGCCTATGCCGGTCGTCAGGCCGCGCACCGCTTCGCTGCGCCAGTCCTCCTTGTTCGACGCGTTCACATAGCGGATGTTTCGAAACACGTAATTGTAAAGCGCTTCCACCTGCTGGTCCAGCGTCATACCGTCCTTGAGCACACGCTTCAAGATCCTCTGCGCCACCGCCTCGGCCGTTTCCTCGGTCACCTTCGCCTTGACGAACGTGAACTGTACCGTGCAGCTCGTCGTGTTGCCCGCGCGGTCGGTCGCCGTATACGTCACCGGATACGTTCCGAGCTGTGTGGGATCGGCCAAAGACGCGTCGACGGTGACCTCGACCGGTCCGTCGCAGTTGTCCTCCGCCCAGACGTCCTTCCTGTATGCAACGGCTTCATCGACATACGCGAAGCGATCCCTTGCGCCGTACAGCGCCGGCGGCTCCGCGTCCCGGCTGAGGCGCAGCGTAAACTTCTTTTGCGTTTCGTTTCCGCCGGCGTCCGTCGCAACGACCGTGACCGTTTGCCACGCCCGCGTCCAGTCCGGCTCGGAAAGAAAGCGCAGCTCCGTCGCCGTCATATCCTCCGCCGCCGCAAAGAACGAAGCCTCCGCCGGCGCGTCGACGTACCATTCGGTCCGTTCCACGCGGAGTGCCGGCGCGACCGTATCACGCACCTCGATGACCGCGAGGTTCTCCTCGCCGTCAATCACCATATGCACCGCATGCGTGCCGGGAACATCGGGGATGAACGGCACGACAAAGGATGCGGTTTTGTAGCTGCCCGGCGCGAGGCATTGGACGACCGAAAGCGGCTGATCGCTCGCTTCGACCTGCATCGGCTGCACATTGGAAAACAGCACGTTCGATACGATCTCGGTGCGGTTGCCGCCGAGATCGGTGATCTCAATGCGCACCGCCTGCGCGGCGCGTGCTTCGGGATCGGGCTCGTCGATGAACCGGACCGTTACCTGCGTTTCATCGTACAGGTCTTTGACCAGCATCTCGGGCAGCAGCGTTTCATCCGGATCGACGACGCGTGTGACGCCGCTCGCTTGCGGCGCGACCGTGTCTTGCACGATCAGCAGACTCTCCACCGGCGTGCCGTCCGCGGTCATGGAGATCGGATACACGCCGGGCGTGCGCATCATGGCGTCGGTGATCTCGGTCGCATCTGCGATGGCATAATCGTCGATCAGAAATGCCGAGGCGTCCGGCGCGGGCTCGCCCGCTTCGCATGCAACGGATTCACGCGCAATGCGCACATGCGCCTCGGCAGGAACGCGCGTGACGTTTCCGCTCGCATCCTCGAGACGAATGATTGCGGTGTAATCGCCGACCCTGCCGAATACGGGCGCAACCTCATAGGTGAGCTTGACGACGCTTTGGTCTGTGAGCTTTTTGACAAACCGGTCCGCCGTCGGCGTCTCCTTTGTGGAGATCGTCTGTTCCGCGCCTTCCGCAGCCGGCGGGATCGTATCGCGTACAATCAGCAGCACAGGCAGCGAAATCCTGCCCTTTTGAATCTTCAGAATATATGTCCCGGCGCGATCCCGAATCCGGGGCACGACCAAATAGTCCGCCTCCGCATCGTCGCGCAGGTATTCCTCCGCAAGCGGCGCGGGATCGCCGAGCTCGATGCGCAAAAACGGCCGGACCGTACGGTACATCAGGCAGACTGCGACAAAGCTCACGGCCAGCAGCGCCGCCGCTGCAATGAGCCCGACCGACAGAATGCCGCGCCAGAGCGACAAAGGCTTCGGACGCGTCTTTGCCGCTTCGCCCTCCGGCTGCACCGCCTCCGGCGTCGCCGGCGCTTGCGCTTCCTGTTGTTTGTTCCGTCGGATCATGCGTCCGTTTCCTCCGTAAACCGTTTCCGATATGCCTCACGGACGGCACGCACCGTTTCGGGCGCGTTTCCGCCCACAGGCGAACCGTCAAGCTCCGATACGCTGCGAATGCCCATGAGACTCGAGCTGACCAGAATCTCGTCGGCGGCCCGCATCTGCTCCGGCGTAAACGGCGTCTGTGAAACGGGAATGCCGAGCGAATCACAAATCTTGATCAGCACGCCGCGCGTGACGCCGGCAAGGATCGACCGGTCCGCCGGATGCGTATACAGCGTCCCGTTCTGCAGCATAAAGATGTTGGTATGCGTACCCTCCGTGACAAAGCCGTCGCGCACAAGCGCCGCACCGTCCGCGCCCGCTTCCTTCGCCGCTTGATGGGCAAGGATGTTCGGGATCAGGTTCAGTGTTTTGATATCGCACGGTAGCGCAGGTCCGGAGCGGTGACCAGCCGCATCGGTCCGCCGTCGGCGTCCGCCGCCTTTGGGGTCACGGTGATCAGCAGGTTTGCGGCAACGCCCTCCGGAAACGCGTGCTGACGGCGGCCCGTTCCGCGCGAGACCTGCCAATAGAGCGACGCGCTGCGCTCGCCTGCCGCCGCAAGACAGCGCTCGATTTCATCGAGCAGCGCGCGCTTTGTCATCGAAAACGGAATCCGCAGTCTGTCAAGGCTGTCATAAAAACGGTTGAGATGCGCCTGTCCGAACGCGAGCCGGCCGTTCTCGGCG
>CALFIV010000226.1 GCA_937877295.1 uncultured Clostridia bacterium | reverse complement strand
TCCAGCGGGCTCTCATCGCTGGAACTCCACATAGTGTAACGTACAAAGTTGTCACGGATCACCGTGACCGGCACACCCTCGACTTCATCGGGAAATTCCAGTTCGGTCGGCGGATCAGATGACAGTCCAAGTGCAGAAGCAGCAGCGCTTTGCAGATACATTGCTTCGGCATGATCCTCATAGACAGCATAGACGACATCTCCGACGGTGACCTTATCATACGCATGTGCTGTCAGCATGACATCCTCTCTGCATGCAGGCGGCAGCTCTGCCGTACAGATTCCTGCAAGCATGCAGGCTGCCGTACAAATCGCTGTTATTCGTTTTCTCATTCCAAATCATCCTTTCTGTTTTTTTGGTATTGTATACCGGTTCTATTATAACGGAAAAGCAGGGGTTCTGTCAAATAAAAAATTCACAATACCACAAGAATCTTTGTCTGTCAAGGACTATTTTATGCGGGATCGATCTCCGCAGGCGCGGTCGGTGCTGCGCCCGGTTCGACGCGCGGCGCGTATTCGTAGACCTTTCTCAGCCCGTACTGCTTGTGCTCGTGGTTGTACGTCACAAATTCGGACAGGCAGAAGTGCATGGCGTCGCTCGTGGAACGGTAGTAATGCGCCCACAAAAAGCCAGCCCGGTAGAAGCCGAGTTCGTACAGCAGATAGTTGACGCAGGTCTGCGGCACGCCGTTCGGATCGTTCGGGCAGCTGCCGTCGTAGGTGAAGTCGTAGTACGGAACGCCGTCCTCCTCCAGAATCCCGTTGTACATGAGATGTCCCTTGACGTCGTCGTCGATGACCGCCGTGTTCTCCGGCATGTTCTTATTGGGTTCCATTGAAGCGTTCAGGTCCACCGCCGTGCCGAACGTATGGTGGCTGATCGATTTGAGGCTCGAGGTAAACCGCGACACGTAGCAGCCGTTGTATTCGGTGATCAGCGCGATCGCCGGGATCACGCCGGTATCGCCGTTTGTGCCGTGCACGCGGACATAGCTTGTTTCAAGGTAGTCAAACGCCTTCTGCATATATGACACCGCGTCCACATGCACGCGCCACGGCATTGCGTCCGGATAACCGGGAATGGTGGTGATGTAGGTCTTTTCCCAATCGGGATCGGCAAGGATATAGCGGCCGAAAACCCATTGATAGCGATACAAAAACCGCTCCTCGCTGCCGAAGAACTTGAGCGCTTCGAGATAGGAATCCGGGAAATTTTCCTTTGTGATCTGCTCCCACTCGTCGCCGACCACATAGAACGAACAGCGGAACACTTCGATCCCGCGCGACTTGCCGTACGACGCCTGTACGCGCAGCGTATGTACGCCGACCGTGAACGTCCGAAAATCAACCAGCTCGGCCAGCGAAACGCCGCGGTCGGTCTTTTGCGATCTCAGATCGTACGTGCCGGTTTCCTGCGCGGCGAGCGAAACGGATTGCTCGTAGGGGTAGCGCTTGCGGTCGTTGTTGTGCGCGCTGGTGACCGTAACCGTCACGCTGCTGATCGGGTAGTTGGCAAGAACCGTGCCGCCGATCTCGTACGGATCGCCGACGTGCAGCACCGCGCCATCCTCCGGCATGGGATAGTCCGGATCGGGCAGAAAGGTCAGCTCCGGATCGGGCTCATCGGCATTCGTC
>CALFIV010000225.1 GCA_937877295.1 uncultured Clostridia bacterium | reverse complement strand
CCTATCCGGATAAGACGGTGTATCCGGTTTCGAGCCGCAACGATCGCGATTTCCTGAACCTGATTGACGTCTATCTCGACGCTGTTCTGCATCCGCGCATCTATTCGATGCCCGAGATTTTCCGGCAGGAGGGCTGGCGCTATGAAGGCGAAGGCGAGGGCCTTTGCTATCAGGGCGTCGTGCTCAACGAGATGAAGGGCTCGTTTGCTTCGCCGCAGACGGTCATGTACAACGAATTGCAGCGGCTGCTGTACCCGGACAACTGCTACCGTCATGTGTCGGGCGGCGACCCCGCTTGCATCCCGGATCTCACATATGAGAAGTTCATCGCAAGCCACAAGAAGTACTATCATCCGTCCAATGCGCGAATCTCGCTGGTCGGCAGCGTGGACATGGACGCGGTGCTTGCGAAGATCGATGCGTTTCTGAGCAAATATGACTGCTTGGAAGCGGATTTCACGATCCCGATGCAAAGTCCTATCGCGCGCACGGTTGAGGAAGTACCCTTCGAGATCGGCGCGGACGAACCGACCGAGCATCGCGCAATCATTGCGTGGGCGACGGTGCTCGCCACATACGCGGAGCGTGAGCGCAACTTTGCAGGCTCGGTTTTGGCGGACTATCTGACCGGCGACAACGACGCGCCGCTGAAACGTGCCGTCATCGACCGCGCGCTGGCGCAGGATTTCTCCCTTTCGATGGAGGACGGCGTGCAGCAGACCATGTTCGGCTGGCAAGCGATGAACACCGATGCTGACAAGCGAGAAGAACTGGAAGCGACGATCCGCGAAACGCTGGAAACGATCGTTCGCAACGGACTCGATAAGGAACGTCTTTCTGCCTGCGTTCACAACTTCGCGTTCCGCATGCGCGACCGCGAGACCAGCTGGGTACCGAGAAGTCTTTCGGAAGCGCTTTCCATGCTCGATACCTGGCTGTATGAGGGCGATCCCGCGGAGGGACTTCTGGTGGAAGAACCGCTTAAAACGCTCGAAGAGAAGATCGCAGGGGATTATTTCGAAAACCTGATCAAAGAACTGTTCCTCGACAACGAACATACCGCGACCGTTGTGCTCGTACCGAGCAAGACACTCGGCACGGAAAAGCGTGAGCGCGAAGCTGCACGCGTCAAGGCGGAGAGCGCGGCGTGGACCGATGCGGACAAGGAGCGCGTCAAAACGCAGGAGGAGGCTGACGAATTTATCGCACAGCTTCGCTCAAAGCACTGGGACGCACGCCATAATGTCTATGCGTATGTTCTCTCGGAGAATAATATTATGCGTGCGAGCGATGACGGCGAGCC
>CALFIV010000224.1 GCA_937877295.1 uncultured Clostridia bacterium | reverse complement strand
ACTGGAGTTCAGACGTGTGCTCTTCCGATCTAGGGCCCTTGAGGTAAATCCCGACTACACCCTTAAGGTCAGATTCACCGACGGGAGCGAAGAGGATATCAGGAGCGGAGAAGTCAGCGTAAGGGGACTTCTGGGTTACACCTGATCAGACGCATATCAGATCCTTTATCTTCCCGTATTTACTCTCCCCTATACCCGATACGTTCATTATGTCTTCGGTCTTCTCGCTGCGGCTGTTGTCGGAGGTGACGAAGATGCGGTCGGCGTACTTTTCGGCCACCGCCGCCATCTCCGGACGTTTGGTGCGGTCGCGGTCGCCGCCGCAGCCGAACAGGGCCACCACGCGCGCCTTTGCAAACTCCCGCACCGAGGTCAGCACGTTTTCCAGCGCGTCCGGCGTATGCGCGTAATCGACGTACACCGCGAACGGACGCCCGTTGGTGTCGACCGATTGGAGACGGCCGGAAACGCCGGTGAGCGATTCGAGTCCCTTTAAGATATCCGCAAACGAGACGCCGATCGCCTGCGCGATCGCCGCCGCGCCCATGGCGTTGTACACCGAGAACAGACCGGAGATGTGCAGACGCACAGGGCCTTCGCCGTTCGGCGTTCTCAGATGGAAGCGGACGCCGTCCGTGCGGATGTCGATGTTGATTGCCGTGTAGTCCGCGCGATGCTGAATGCCCATCGTTTTGATCGGAATCGTGAGCCCGTCCGTCATGCGCTCCGCATAGGCGTCGTCAATGTTGATGATCGCAAGGTCGCTTTGCCTGAACAGAAGCTTTTTGGCCTCGAGATAGTGATCGAATGTTTTGTGGTAGTCGAGATGGTCCTGCGTGAGATTGGTGAACAGCCCGACCTGAAACTGGATGCCCGCCACGCGGTCCTGCACCAGCGCATGGCTCGAAACCTCCATGACGACAAGGTCGACGCCCTCGTCCGCCATACGGCGCAGCAGCGCAAACAGGTCGGCCGATTCCGGCGTGGTGCGTCCGGTCTCGAGCATTTCGTCGCCGATCATGTTGCGGATCGTGCCGATCAGTCCCACCTTTTTGCCTGCTGCTTCGGCAATCGATTTGACCATGTAGGTCGTGCTCGTTTTGCCGTTCGTGCCGGTAACGCCGAGCATGACCATTTCGCGCTCCGGGTGTCCGTAAAACGCAGCCGCGGCATGCGCCATCGCCACGCGTCCGTCCGCCGCCACGATCTGCGGCACATCGAGCGGGAGCAGATGCTCTACGAGCAGCGCCGAAGCGCCGTGCTCCACCGCCTGCGCGGCAAAATTGTGCCCGTCGGAAACAAGGCCTTTCATGCAGCAGAACAGGCTGCCTTCTTTGACCTTTCGCGAATCGTATTCCACCGATGTGATCTCCGCGTCGCCGCCCGTGACAGGCAGCTTGAGATCTGCTGCGATCGTCGATAATAACATAAGGTTTCTCCCCCGGTTAATCTTTGCTCTTGATTTCGAATTGTACGTGTACGACCGTTCCGACCGGCACGCTGAAGCCCTCCGCAATATCCTGATAGGATACCGTACCCGCACAGTTATGATGGTCGTAATCCATGATCAGTCCCGCTTTTTTGAGTCTGTCAAGCGCATCCATGCGGTCGAGTCCGTAAACGTTCGGCACTTCAACCATCTCTGTTTCTTCGTTCAGCTCCGCAAAGAACGCGTACCCGGTCGAATACAGCAGCACCGTGCTGCCGCGTACGACAACCGTGTTCGCCGCAGGCGACTGATTACCGACCGTCGAATCCTCCTCCTGATCGAGATACACCGCATCGAGCCCCGCGTCGTGCAGGATTCTGGCCGCCTGCGAAACGGTGAGCCCGCGGATGTCGGGAACGGTTGCGGACTGGTTCGGATTGTCGGGCTGCACGCCCATATAGGACAGCGAGCTTGCCAGCACCTGCTGCACAAACGGCGCTGCGACCGTGCTGCCGTACACCGACGGAACCTGAGGTTCATCCACGATGATGAGACACACAAACTGCGGATCGTCGACCGGCGCGAAGCCGATGAACGACGCGATGAGCTTGGAGCTCGATACGTTGCCGTTCTCGTCGTATTTCTGCGACGTGCCCGTCTTGCCGCCGACCGAATAGCCGTAGACCTGCGCATTCTTGCCGCTGCCTCTTTCGACGACGTTGCGCAGCATGGAACGAATCGTTGCGGACGTGGTCGGCGAGATCACCTGCCGCACAACCGTGCGCTCGTTATGCTCGAGCACCGTGCCGTCCTGATCGACGATCTCCTGGATTACGTACGGCTTCAGAAGCTCCCCGCCGTTGATGCAGGCGGTAAACGCCATACAGAGCTGCATGCCGGTGCAGCTGATGCTCTGCCCGAAGCCGATGCGCGCAAGGTCCGCGTCGCGGATGTATTTCTTGTGCGTGACCGTACCGCTTGTTTCGCCCATGACGCCGCTGCCGGTCGATTCGCCGAAGCCGAACTTGAAGATGTAATCGTAGAACGTGTCGATGCCCATCTTCAGCGCCATCGACATGAACGCCGGGTTGCAGCTGTTTGCCACGGCCTCCGTGAGCGTTTCCGTTCCGTGGCCGCCGCTCTTCCAGCACTTGATCTTTTCGCCCTTGACCGTCAGCGAGCCTCTGCAGCGGAATTCCGTCGCCGGCGTCACCGCGCCGGATTCGAGCGCCGCCGCGAGCGTGACGACCTTGAAGGTCGAGCCCGGCTCGTATGTGTCCGTGACGATGCGGTTTTTCGAAAGCTCCAGCAGCGTCTTTGCGTCCGAACGCGGCGGATTCGAGCTGTCAAAGCTCGGATAGCTTCCGATCGCGAGGATCGCGCCCGTCTGCGCGTCGAGCAGAATCCCCGACGCCGTCTTCGCGTTGTTGACGCTGCACGCTTCCGCAAGCGAGTTTTCAAGAATGCCCTGCAAGCCCGTGTCCGTCGTCAGCACCACGTTTCCGCCCGGGATCGATTCGATGTATTCCTCCTCGCCGCCCGGAACGGGGTTGTTGTCGCGGTCCGTGTCCGTCTTCTGATAGCCGTCCACGCCCGCCAGATATTTGTTGTACGTCAGCTCTACGCCCGTCTGCCCGTCGCCGTCGATGTTTGTGAACCCGATGAGCTGCGCATAGTACCCGGACTCCGGATAGTCGCGCTTGACATCCGAATAGTAGCTCACGCCGCTGCCGAGCTGCATGGAGTTGAGCTTAGAAATGACTTCCTTATCGACCTGATCCTTGATCTTGACCTGCGAAAGCAGCGTCTCCTCATGGCTCTCCGCCGCCGGCGTTGCATCCGGGTTGTTCGGATCGGGCGTTGCCGTCTTGACCCTGCGCTTCTTGGTGATCTTTGCGTACACCGTGTCGTAATCGAGCTCCAGATACGTCGAAAGGATATACGCGATACGCTCGCGGTCGCTCGCCTGGATGTTCTGCGGGTTTACGCACACCTGATACGTCGTATACGAGGAAGCCAGTACCGTGCCGTTGCGGTCCATGATCTTGCCGCGTTCCGCTTTCAGCGACGTCACCCGCGTCCATTGGCGCATGGCCTTGTTCGTCCAGTCCTTTCCCTGCACGAGCGAAACCGTAAACAGCTTGCCGATCACCAACAGAAAGGCAAGCGCTGCAAATGCCATCGCGAACAGTAATTTTCTTTTGGACGGCGCAATCCGTACCCGCTGGCTCTTCTTGCGGCGGACGCGCGTCCCCGCCATCGCAGGCTTCTTTGCGCCGATTTTTTGCATGCTCATGCAATCATTCTCCGTTCGGACCGGGCGTTGCGGGATCGGTCGACGCCGGTGCGCTCGTTGTCGGTGCGCCGGTTGTCGGCAAGGCGTCCGCGGAATCGCCGCGATACCAGTTCATCGTCATGCCGCGTTGACGGCAGATTTCATTGATCGTCGCAAAGTCGTTCATCGAGCTCTGCGACTTCTTCAGCTGCGAGATCTGCTCGTTGTAGGTCTCGATTTCGGAGTTGACCGTCGCCGTGTCGCTGATAATCTTGGCGTATTCGGCCGAGCCGAACAGCGCGAACAGCGCGGTGGCCGCGATCGCAAATACCGACAGCAGAATCAGAATCTTGGAGGACGCCGTCAGCCGCACCACGGTGCGAACCTTCTTCTCCGCCGTCTCCTCCTTGCCCGGCTGCGGGCGCACGGGCATCGACGCGTCTTCCAAAACAGGCGTCGGCGTCCCCGATTGGGTCGGGGAAAAGATCCGCGTTTGCGGATTGCGAATCTTGCGCCGGTTCCGATCGAACGAAACGTCCATGCCGCAGCTCCTTTCTAATCAATATGTTCCCGTTTCGGGATCGATGCGCACGATCGCCCTGAGTTTGGCACTGGTCGAGCGCGAATTCTCGGTTTGCTCCTGCTCCGACGCGACGATCGGATGGCGCGTCAGCACCTTTGCGGAAGGCTTCTTGCCGCAAATGCACACCGGCGCAGACTTCGGACAGGTGCAGGGGTTCTCAAAGGTGCGGAACGCATTCTTGACGATCCGGTCCTCCAGCGAGTGAAAGGTCAGAATGACCAGCCGCCCGCCGGGCTTTAGAAGATCGTGCGCCGCCGTGATGGCGTCAGAAAGCCCGTCCAGCTCGCCGTTGACCGCGATGCGGATTGCCTGAAAGCAGCGCCGCGCCGGATGCTGCGGCTCATTGCGGAACTTTGCTGGGATCGCGCCCTTGATGAGCGCCGCAAGCTCGGTCGTCGTTTCGATCGGCGCAATCGCGCGCTGTTCAACGATGCGGTGTGCGATCTTTTTGGAGAACTTCTCCTCGCCGTATTCGAAGAAGATGTGCGTAAGCTCCTCTTCCGACCATGTATTGACCACGGTGTGCGCATTGAGCGGCGCGCTTCGATCCATACGCATATCCAGCGGCGCCTCCGCCTTGTAGGAAAAGCCGCGTTCGGGCGCGTCAAGCTGATACGAGGACACGCCGAGGTCGAGCAGAATGCCGTCGACCGCCGTCACACCGCATCCCGCAAGCAGCGCTTTCATATTGAAAAAGTTTCCCTTGATCGACGTGAAGCGCCCGGAAAACTTCGAAAGCCTTGCGCCGGCCGCCCGCAGCGCGTCGTCGTCGCGGTCGATGCCGTAAAGCCTTCCGTTTTCGCCGAGCCGGCTTAAAACCGCCTCGGCATGACCGCCGCCGCCGAGCGTTCCGTCCACGAAAATGCCGCCGCGCTCAGGCGCAAGCAGTGCGAGCACGTCCGAAACCATGATCGGCGTATGCGAAAAAACGGTTTCCATGCAGCTCCTTTCCGCGGAAGGTATAGTTCCACTTATACATATATGGTAGATTATACACGATTTGTGCGATCTTGTCACCATGCAAATGCGTCAGGAAAGCAAATTTTCTATTAAATATGAATAAAACGTAAATATGCCTTGAAAATCTCGCGAAACCACAATATTTTGTGGTATAATGGGTAGAATCGAACTTCGGAGGCATTCTATGGAAGAGTATTCCGTCAAAAATATAACCGTTATGGAGGGTCTGGACGCGGTGCGTATGCGTCCCGGCATGTACATCGGCTCGTCCGGACTGCCGGGTCTGCATCACCTTTTGTGGGAGATCGTGGACAACTCGATCGACGAAGCCGCCAACGGCTACGCAAGCGAAATCACCGTTACGCTGAATAAGGTCCGCTCCGTCACCGTCGCCGACAACGGCCGCGGCATTCCGGTCGGCATTCACGAAAAGCTCGGCGTTTCGGGCGTTGAGGTCGTCTTTACGCAGCTGCATGCCGGCGGCAAGTTCGGCAATGCGGCGTATTCGTATTCCGGCGGTCTGCACGGCGTCGGCGCATCGGTCGTCAACGCGCTGTCGCGCTGGGTGCAGGTAGACGTCTATCATGAAAACCGCGCCTATCGCATCGAATTCGAAAGCGCCGAAAACGCCGAGGGCAAGATCGTTTCCGGCAAGCCCAAGTATCCGCTGACCGAAGTCGGCCGCACCCGCAAGCAGGGCACGGTCGTGACGTTTCTGCCCGACGATCGCGTGTTTGAGACAATCGATATGCAATATTCGGTCGTGATGAAGCGGCTTCGCGAGCTCGCATATCTGAACCGCGGCGTCAAGCTTGTGCTGGACGACAACCGTGAAAAGCAGAAGCATGCCGAATTCAAATACGACGGCGGTCTTTCGGACTTTGTCCGCTACATTCAGGAGGACAAGAACGCGCTGTACGATCCGCCGATCCACATCAAAGGCGAATCGAACGGCATCGTCGTGGAAGCGGCGATTCTGCACAACGACGAGGACGCCGAGACGATCGCGTCCTACGTCAACAACATC
>CALFIV010000223.1 GCA_937877295.1 uncultured Clostridia bacterium | reverse complement strand
TCCATATCGAAAATCACCGTTTGAATCATATCTGCTCCTAAGATCGTTTGCACCATTATAACGGAAACCCGCGCATTTTGCAACGTCGCTTGACAACGTCCGGCGCGGTCGATACAATACAATCAGAACCGATAAGGAGCAATTATGGAACAGACACCCATTCTATTTGAAAAGCCGCAGCCCGCGCCGGAGACGGTGGAGATGAAGCGCAGTTACAGCCGCGCAGGGCTTTCTGTCGCCGCGCTGTACGGCACGGTCGGCATCGGCGAATCGATCGCCATCATTCTGATTGTCGGCATTCTGTCGGTGCTGGCGATCGGGGGATGGCTGCCGTCGGCGGACATGGACAGCTTTTTGAACAACGGCGGATTCTACATTGAAGAATATCTCGACTCCATCATCGGCACCGGCATCATCGCAACGGCTTTGACCGTGCTGCTGCTCGTGCAGGCGTGCGCATGGATCGTGGGCTTTGTAATCATGCGGCTGGTGCTGCCGAAAGGGACTCCGATTGAAAAGAAATCGCTGCCGTTCGGGCAGTTTCTGATGATCGCGCTGATGTGCTTCGGCGTGTGGGGCGTCGGCGCGGTGCTCGGCAATCTCTCGTCGTTTTTCGGTGTGGAATCAAACAACATGCTCGATCCGAGCGCGTTTGGGATCGAATCGCTGCCGTACCTGATCTATGCGGTCGTCGGCGCGCCGATCGTGGAGGAACTGACGTTCCGAAAAGCGCTGCTGGACCGCCTGCACGATACGCATGAGGGCTATGCCGCGGTCGTTTCCGGACTTCTGTTCGGCCTGATGCACGGCAATCATATGCAGTTCTTCCTTGCGTTTTTCCTCGGTATGCTCTTTGCCATGGTCTATCAGCGCACCGGCCGCGTGATTTATACCATGCTGCTGCACGCCATGATCAATACCACCGCCACCTTGCCCGAGATCCTTTCGCTGATGAACATTGACATCGGCTTGATCTGGGATATTGTCACAGGCTGTCTGATCGTCGCAGGGCTGATCGTGCTGCTGATTTGCCGCAAGAATTCGTTTTTGCACACCGCGCCGTGCACGGTCCCGGATGCGAACCGCGTCGTTTATCAAAATATCGGCATGCGCATCGTGCGCATCGCGGCGCTGGTGCTGATCGGCGTTCAGGGTGCGATGCTGGTGTTCCTGCCGATGCTCACCGACGCCGACCCGCGGTATCTGATCGGGCTGATTCCGCTGACGCTCGTATTTTTAACCGTGCTGCTGCTGCCGAAATTTACCAAACGCTATGAACAGAAACCGCAGGAGGAAACCGTATGACCATTCTGGAAGCCATTGACGCACGACACTCTGTGCGAAGCTATACGCTGCGTCCGATCGATGGCGTGGTCAAAGAAGCGCTCGAGGCGGAGATCGACGTCTGCAACCGCGAAAGCGGGCTGCACATCCGGCTTGTGACCGGCGAACCGAAGGCGTTTTCCGGGTTACTGGCGCATTACGGCAAGTTTGAACATGCGGTGAACTACATCGCGCTGGTCGGCAGAGACGGCGAAACGCTCTATGAAGACTGCGGCTACTGGGGCGAGCGGCTC
This sequence comes from uncultured Clostridia bacterium, assembly GCA_937877295.1. The sequence continues at coordinate 1,921 of CALFIV010000223.1, read as the reverse complement.
GTGCTGAAGGCTGAAACGCTGGGGTTGAACACCTGCTGGGTTGCGGGGTCGTACAAAAAGTCCGCCGTAACCGGCTTGGTCGGTGACGGGGAAAGCTTAGCGGCAGTCATCTCGATCGGCTACGGTGCGAAGCCCGGACATGCGCACCGCTCCAAAACCTTCGAGCAGGTCACGGAAACGGACGGGGACGTACCGGGCTGGTTCAGGGCCGGCGTGGAAGCGGCGCTGAAAGCACCGACTGCGATCAATCAGCAGCGGTTTCGTTTTATTCTGAAAAACGGGAAGGTCGAAGCAAAAGCGTTGCTCGGACCGTATTCGAAAATCGATCTCGGGATCGTCAGATATCATTTTGAGGCAGCATCGGGGCACAATGCAGGCAGATAACACAGCGCAGCGCCATTTGATGCTCACCGAGCCGATCGGGCGGCTGCTGTTCAAAAAAGCATGGCCGACGGTGATCATCCAGTTGATCACCGTCATCTACAACACCGCGGACACGTATTTTGTGGCAAAAATCGACACGAATGCGTCGGCCGCGGTCGGCGTCGTGTTCTCTTTACAGGCGGTCATTCAGGCGGTCGGCGGCAGCATCGGCATGGGTGCGAACAGCCTGATCTCCCCGATGCTCGGCCAAAAACGCGAGGACGACGCAAGCACGGTCGGCTCGTCGGCAGCGCTGATGAGCATTGTTTCGGGCGTTCTGATCTCCGCAATCGGACTGCTGCTTCTGAAGCCCTTGGTGTCGCTGATCGGCGCGCGCGGCGACGTCGTGCCGTATGCGGCGGAGTACGCGCGTTATATCCTGATCGCAGCGCCGTTCATGACTTCCTCGTTCGTGCTCAACAGCATCCTGCGTGCCGAGGGACAGGCGTTCTATTCGATGATCGGTATGATCAGCGGCGGCATTCTGAATCTGTTCGTCGATCCGCTGCTGATCTTCGGGCTCGATATGGGGATCGCCGGCGCGGCGCTTGCAACGATGATCGGGCAGATGACCAGTTTCACGATCATGGCGGTCATCTTCGTGCGCGACAGAAGCATCGTCAAGCTCCGTCCGCGCTACATCGGCAAAAAGCCGTCTGTCTATTTGCATATCGTACGCACGGGCGTTCCGACGCTGTTCCGGCAGGGGCTTGCGAGCCTGTCCTCGGCGCTTTTAAACATTCAGGCAGCGCCGTTCGGCGCGGCGGCGGTTGCGGCGATCTCCATCGCAAACAAGCTCTATATGCTCGTGCGCAACATCGTGCTCGGCATCGGACAGGGCTTTCAGCCGATTGCGGGCTACTGCTTCGGCGCAAAACGCTTCAGCCGCGTCAAGCAGGTCTTCTGGCGCGCGACGGTTGCGGCGACGATCATCTGCGCGGGGATCGCTGGCGCAGTGTTTGTGTTCCGTGAGCAGATCATGATCTGGTTTCGCGACGACTCGGAGGTCGTGCGCATCGGAAGCCTAATGCTGCGGTTTTTGTGCGTGACGATCCCGGTGATGGGTTTTTCCACCTACGTCAATCAGCTCTATCAGTCGCTCGGCTTCGCCGTAGGCGCGACGATTCTGGCGTCGTGCAGGCAGGGCATCTTTTTCGTGCCGCTCGTGTTTTTGCTGCCCGTACTGTTCGGCCTCGAAGGCATCGAAGCGGTGCAGGCGGCGTCCGATTTTTTGACGTTCCTCGTCTCCGTGCCGTTCCTCATCTTCTTCTTCCGAAAGCATCTCTCCCTGCCCGACACATCGGAGGATTGAAGCAACAGAAACAGGCGGACGTGCGGCCGCCTCAGACGGTCGAAAAAGCGGTCAGACCGTTTGTGGCGAAGGTATATAAGAGAATACCGATATGTAAAAAGGGCTCGCAAGCCCTTTCTTTGATGGATGTTTCGCCGCAAACCATCCGCGCTTTCGATCCCTCGCATACCTTAGTATAGCCTCTGG
>CALFIV010000222.1 GCA_937877295.1 uncultured Clostridia bacterium | reverse complement strand
ACAGAGGCGGGGCGGGAAGCCGTTGCCGATTATCGGTTTTGATACATGCGTTCGTAGTAGTTCCGATACTCGCCGGAAATGATCGTCTCCCACCACTCGCGATGCGTGAGATACCAATCGATGGTCTTTGCAATGCCGACGCGGAACGGCGTTTCCGGCAGCCAGCCGAGCTCGCGGTGGATCTTGGCCGGGTCGATCGCATAGCGCATGTCGTGCCCCTTGCGATCCGTCACGAAGGTGATCAGGCTGTACGGCTTATGCAGATGATCGCAGATCAGCTTGACGATCTCGATGTTCTGCATTTCGTTGTGACCGCCGACGTTATAGACCTCGCCTGCGCGGCCGTTTCGCACGATCAGATCGATTGCACGGCAATGATCCTCCACGTAGAGCCAGTCGCGAACGTTCTTTCCTTCGCCGTAAACGGGCAGCGGCCGATCGTTCAGGGCGTTGGCGATCATCAGCGGAATCAGCTTTTCCGGGAAATGGTACGGCCCGTAATTGTTGCTGCAGCGGCTGATGGAAACGGGCAGCCCGTAGGTACGCGCATAGGCTTGCACAAGCAGATCCGCGGAGGCCTTGGACGCGCTGTACGGAGAGCTTGTATGAATCGGCGTTTCCTCGGTGAACATCAGATCGGGGCGGTCGAGCGGAAGATCGCCGTAGACCTCGTCCGTGGACACCTGATGATAGCGCTCGATGCCGTATTTGCGGCAGGCGTCCATCAGAACCTGCGTACCGAGAATGTTCGTCTGCAAAAAGATTTCGGGGCTTTCGATGCTGCGGTCCACATGGCTCTCTGCGGCAAAATTGACGACGACGTCGGGCCGTTCCGCCGCAAAGATATGATCGATGCCGTCGCGGTCACAAATGTTTGTTTTGCAGAACACAAAACGCGGATTTTCCATCGCGTCCTTCAGCGTCGAAAGATTTCCCGCATAGGTCAGGCAATCGACACAGATCACGCGATCCTCCGGATGTGTGCGCAGCAGATAGTAGATGAAATTCGAGCCGATAAACCCGGCGCCGCCGGTCAC
>CALFIV010000221.1 GCA_937877295.1 uncultured Clostridia bacterium | reverse complement strand
GGCAAAAGCGCAGACGGACGTTCCCGGCATGCGGCAGTTCCGGTATGCGGATTACATCCGTACGAGCCGCGTATCGGACGGAAGCTGGCGTGCGGATCTGGATGTCGTCCGGCTGATGCGGGACGCAAACGTCGCCGCGAGCGCCGATCCGAAAACCGATTCCGGCGCGAGAGCGCTGAGAAGCCTTGGCGTGATGTGCCGCAAGGATGGAGACGGATATCTGCTGGAAGCGACGAGCGACGACCCTTCGATCTTGGAGGATCTTGCCGCGGCCGGTTTACAGATCGTCGGAACGCGATGGACGTGGACAGATGCGGAGATGGAAGCGCATCTCGGTACGGTAGAGACGGCTGCGCCGCTCGAAACCGAACTGCCGACGCTTGAACCGACAGAGACCGCGGAGGCAACGCCCGAGGTTACGCCGTCCGAAACGCACGAAACACCTGCGCCGACAGAACCGCCGGCGACGCCGACCGAACCGGTTCGTCCCGGTAATGCCGTAACGTCGCTATACGGCTTCGATCAGACGGATGTCCGAAAGGCGATTCGCGCAGCGAAGGAAGCGAAGTACGGCAGTCGGCTCGACAGCAGCGAGATCGTCTACAACTGCTTTGCGGTCGGCGGCGCGGACGCCGAGCATGCGAACGTGTTCCGCGTCGTCTATCTGATCAAGGCGTCTGTGGGCGAGTATCTGATCGCGGATGTCTACGATCTGGAGAACAGCACGGGCTACAAGGCGAGCGACGTGCAGCTCAGAACGGCAACAAGTGAGAAGAACGCGAAGAACACCGACGACCTCAAGGACTATACGATCTACGAACTGAAAGGCGGCAGCATGGTCTTCGACGAGAATAAGGACCGGAATCCGTTCGATGCCGACGGCCTCGTCATGGCAAAAAGTCTGACAGAGAAGCTCACCACGACCGAACTCTGGAACATTCCGCAGACGGAGGAGAAAACGCTGCTGCAGCTGCTGGGCTACGCGCGCAACGAAATGTTTGCCCGAGGCGGGCTCAAGTTCAAGAGCACGAGCATCTATACCAAATACTATGGACAGTTCAGTTGGTACAAACCGACAGGCAACGTCACGGTCAACGATCTGGCGAAGATGTATCCGATGACGCGAACCAACATCCAAACGATCCAGGAACTCGAATCACTGATCAAAAACGGTTGAAAACGGGGAACAAAAAATGCCCTCATCAATGTGAGGGCATTTGAGCGTGTCAAAAAACCTTTTGACACGCTGCCAGGCTGCCGTAAAGGGAGAGA
>CALFIV010000220.1 GCA_937877295.1 uncultured Clostridia bacterium | reverse complement strand
CGGGAGGTACTACCATGAACTTTACCGCAAAAGACGTACAGGGACTGCGTGAGCGCACCGGCGCCGGCATGATGGACTGCAAGAAGGCGCTCGTCGAAACGAACGGCGACGTCGAAAAGGCGATCGACTACCTGCGTGAAAAGGGCCTTGCAAAGGCTGCGAAGAAGGAAGGCCGCATTGCGGCGGAGGGCCTTGTGGCCGATTACCGCGAGGGCAATGTTGCTGCGCTGGTCGAGGTCAACTGCGAAACCGACTTCGTTGCGAAGACCGACCGTTTCAAGGATTTTGTCAAGATGATCGCAAAGCAGGTCGTGGAAGCGAACCCGGCGGATCTGGATGCGCTGATGGCGTCCGAGATCGACGGTCAGACCGTGCAGGCGCTGCAGACCGCGGCGGTTGCGGAGATCGGTGAGAAGATCACGGTTCGCCGCTTCGTCCGTATGGAAGGCGCAGTCGACACGTACATTCACCTCGGCGGAAGCCGCGGCGTACTCGTGCAGTTTGCCGAGGAATGCGATCGCGAAGCGATGCACGACGTCGCGCTGCAGATCGCAGCGGCGTCCCCCGTTTGCGTGGACGTTGCAAGCCTGCCGCAGGAGTTCATCGACCATGAGCGTGCCGTCCAGCTGGCGACCGCCAAGGAAGAGAACGCAAATTCCGCAAAGCCGAAGCCCGATGCGATCATCGAGAAGATGGTAGACGGCCGCATGCAGAAGTACTATAAGGAAGTCTGCCTTGAGGAACAGCAGTTCGTCAAGAACCCGGACATCACCATCAAGGAGATGCTCAAGCAGCGCAATGCTTCGAAGGTTCTCGCGTTCGTCCGCTTCGAAAAGGGCGAAGGCATCGAAAAGCGCAAGGACAACTTCGCGGAAGAAATCGCCAACATGACGAAATAAGCTTTCTAAGCACAGAAACACCGGTTCGCCGGTGTTTTTTGTATTGATGCGACCTATCAAACATGATATAATGAAAAAAACGTTCAGCGCAAAGGAAGGGAACGATATGGATACGACATCATTTGTGGAGTTCAAGCAGCGCATCATCGAAAACTGCGGCAAGGTGATCGTAGGCAAGGACGAAGTCATCCGGCAGATCGGCGTTTGTCTGATCGCTTCGGGGCATGTGCTTCTGGAGGACCTGCCCGGTACGGGCAAGACCATGCTGCTGCGCGCATTCGCAAAGAGCATCGGCGGCGCATTCAAACGCATCCAGTTTACACCGGACATCCTGCCTTCGGATCTGACAGGCATTCATTTTTACAACCAGAAGTCCGGCGAATTCGTCTTTCGCGAAGGTCCTCTGTTTGCCAATGTTGTACTGGCAGACGAGATCAACCGCGCCGTGCCGCGCAGCCAGTCGGCTCTTCTGGAGGTCATGGAGGAGCGGCAGATTTCGGTTGACGGGGAAACATATCGGCTCGAAGAGCCGTATATCGTCATGGCGACGCAGAACCCGATCGAATCGTACGGTACGTTCCCGCTGCCTGAGGCGCAGCTCGACCGCTTTTTCATGAAGCTCTCGATGGGGTTCATGACGACGGAGCAGGAAAAGGGAATCCTGCGGCGTGAGGATTCCAAAACGATTGTGGAGAGCCTCGGCGCGGTGATCGATCAGCCGACGCTTGCTGCGCTGCGGCAGGCATATCGCGAGGTTGAGGTGCGCGAGGACGTTGCCGATTACATCATGTCCATCATCACCGCCACGCGTGAAAGCGAGCGCCTTAGCTGCGGCATATCGGTACGCGGTTCGCTTGCGCTCTATCGTGCCAGCCAGATCACCGCGGCAATGGAAGGCCGCGATTATGTGATCCCCGAGGACGTCAAACGCGAGGCGCTGCCTGTGCTGGCACACCGTGTCATTACGTCGAACCGCAGCCATCTGGATGGCGCGGGATTCATTGAAGAACTGCTTTCGACATTGCCTGTGCCGTTGGAGAACGCATAAGGTTTCATGATCGGAGAGGAGGCTGCCGTGACCGTCATCATTCCGGTTCTGTGTGTGGTGATTGCCGTTGGCGTCATTGAGCTGTTGAGCATGAATACCCTCCGGCGGATCACGTATCGCTGCGAGGTCAATATGAGCCTGACCGAACCCGACGAGGTAGCAACGCTTTCGTATCGGGTATATAATACGTCACGCTTTCCGATCATGTTCGTCGGCTTTTCCTTCCTGTTTGACGACGCTGTAGAGGTTCGCGAATCCGATGCATGGAAGCAGCGTCACGGCACGCGCGGCTCGATGCACAATATGTACGGCCGTGAGCTGTTCCTGATGCCCCACAAAGGCGTCAGGGGCACGATATCCCTATCGCTCAAGCGGCGCGGCGTTTGCAAGAGCATCGGCAAACTCTATTTGGAAACCGGCGATTTTCTGGGATTGAAAAACGAAGTTCTTTCCCGGGATCTCGGGCTGCAGATGGTCTGCACGGCAAAGCTTCTGGACCGCGAATCCGACATTCGCATTGTCGGCGGGCTGCTGGGCGCGGGCTTCATGAAGTTCGGCGCCACCCTCCACGGCAGCGACGTGAAGACCCGCGACGCCTACGCCAACATGGATATCGCCGGCTACAACTACGGCCTGTTCCGCTACCAAAAGGACCTGAAGAAGTA
>CALFIV010000219.1 GCA_937877295.1 uncultured Clostridia bacterium | reverse complement strand
CGATCTGCATCGGAATTGCCGTTCTGTATCTGTTCATTCCGAAGCTGATTGCTAAGGCTTCTGCGTCCATACAGATCGAGGCGGATGCGATTCAAAGCATTGAAGTCTTGGACGATTCCGAATTAACGGATTTCGGTCTTCAGAGTATGACATATGAGCGTATCTGTGCACGCTCGATTCAGCTCAGCGATCCGAACGTATTGAAAACGGTTGAAAGAGCCTATCGCCGTACGGTCAATCAGAATTCTGCCGATTCGACCAGAACGATAACCGTTCGTATTCATCGCGAAAAGGGCGTCTCCTTGCTGCGTACTCTGCATTTTACAACCGCAGAATATGAAACGATGATGCGCGTACGCGCAACGAATACGCAATATGTTGCTGCAATATCGCAGTTCCCGAAAGGCGTTCACTATTTCGATGCACCGGGTCTGACAGCAGCGGAATCACGGGAAATCGGAGAATTGCTCGCAGCGGAATATTCCGATCTCAAGCAAAACATTCATGTAATGACCAAAGAGGATACACCGCCGTCGAAAATCTATTATCGGATCAAGCTTTGCGGTGTGTTCGGCGTCGACAGCTACTACGAGTATTATGAGATTACCGATTTGACGTCGAAAACGGCGCAGCGCTATACCGAATTGCTCTATACAAAGTACAACGAAAGCACCAAGGATGCAATTCGCCAATCACTCAAATGGCTGAATGACGGTGCTGACTTTCCGCTTAACATGTATCTCGGCAGCATTGCAGTGATTGATGCAGAAGCAGCATACTACAATATTGGAAACAAGGTAGACAGAGAGCTGAACCCGATCCCGAAATATGAGATTCCTGAGTATGTTGAGATTTTCGAGATGCTTCTGAACGCCGAACCGACCGACAATGCCGCGGAGGGCGTGACGATCCGCATGCAGGGAGGATATCAAAGAAACATGGTCACCCTGTTCGACGATACCTATTCAGAGCAGGTATATCTGACTGTCAAGCTCACCGATGAGCAGATTGCGAGAATTCAGGCGATCGTAGATCAGTACAGCTTCAAGTATTACGATGATTCTCCGTATGCGTTCGAATTTGATCTGTAATCGATAACGAATGCAAAACGCTGCTGCAGTTCACTCTGTCTGCAGCAGCGTTTTTTGTGTTTTCATGATTTCGATTGTTCCTTCTTTTTTCCTCGCGCAAACGCCATAATCATGAGATAGACGCCGCTCAGCAACAGAATGCCGGAGAACACATAGTAGCGTACGGATGAGACGCGGTTTGCATCCTCGATCAACGTCGACACTTCATATAACGATTTGTAGCTGTCGTATATCGCCTCACAGAACTCTCCGTCTTTGCGATAGGTATAGACATAGCGTTTGATCTTGCTTTGCGGAGGTTCTTCCACATCCTCTGACATACTCACCGCAACATCAAACTGATACGAATCGTATTCTTCCTGTCCGACGTCTTCGCGCGCGTAATTGTGCAGCCCATCTTCCGATGTATAGTAGATGGTATATGTGCCATCCTCTTCCCGACTTGCAGCTCGCGCCAAGAATGTGACTTCCCCGAGCGATTTCAAATCCTCATACGAGGCAGCGCGGTCCGTGTTGAAAATGCCGACAATTGCAAACGTGATACTTGCCGCAATACACAGCCCCGCAAGAATGAAAAGCAAAGTCTTTTTCTTCATGATGCCTGTCCTCCTTGCGGTATTCTACCGCACACCGGAATTTTCGTCAAGCGTCGTCAGCTTTTGAGGGTCACAACCGTTACGCCCGCATCGCCTTCTCCGTATGCGCCGAGTCGAAAGCTTTTGACGCGAGGATGCGTTTTGAGATAGGTCTGCACACCCGCACGCAGCGCGCCTGTACCCTTGCCGTGGATGATGTTGAACTCCGTGCGCCCAGTTCGAATGCAGTCGTCAATGAATGCATCGATCTCAAGTATCGCATCGTCTACGAGATAGC
>CALFIV010000218.1 GCA_937877295.1 uncultured Clostridia bacterium | reverse complement strand
ACATACGCGCGTCACCTAGGCGGGGATCGTCGTTATAAAGCTCGCCGCGGGCCCAACTGCCCGGAAACGCGCCCGAAAACCAGTCGTTCAGGTACTTTTTGTGCGGAACCTCGCCCTGGCCCAGATGCTCCCACAGCCAGGGATAATCAAGACCCCAGCCGATATCATCGTGACAGCGCAGATAATTCAAAAACACATACTGTTTCGGAAGAGAAAACACCTGTTCTAGCTGATGCTTCAAAAGACGTACGTCCTTGGTCGCGACCGTGTGCCAGATCGAAGCCATCGTCGTAACATTATACAAGAGATGGCACTCGGGTTTTTCGACCGTTCCGAAATACGGAACGACTTTGCTGGGCTCCATGACAACCTCGCCCAAAAGGAGTGTGCCGGGACAGACGATCTCGCAGACGATGCGCATCATGCGAACTAGCGTGTGCACTTCTTTCAGGTTGCGGCACTGCGTGCCGAGCGCCTTCCAGATATACGGCACCGCATCGAGCCGGATAATATCCACGCCGTGATTGCAAAGATATAGCATGTCGTCCGTCATATCGTTGAACACGGTCGGATTCGCATAATTCAAATCCCACTGATAGGGATAGAATGTCGTCATAACGACCTTCTTCGCTTCCTCGCACCAGGTGAAGTTGCCCGGTGCCGTCGTCGGGAACACCTGCGGAACGGTCTGTTCATACGCGTTTGGGATCTCCCAGTTGTCGTAAAAGAAATATCGGTCCTGATATGCTTTCTCGCCGGCACGCGCGCGCTTTGCCCATTCATGATCTTCGCTCGTATGATTCATGACGAAGTCCAGACATACCGCAATTCCGCGCTCGTGACACGCTTCGGACAGCGCCAAAAGATCGTCCATCGTACCGAGCTCCGGCTGCACCTTCCTGAAATTGCTGACCGCATAACCGCCGTCGCTTCTGCCCTTCGGGCTTTCCAGAAGCGGCATCAGGTGCAGATAGTTCACGCCGCAGTCCGTGATATAGTCGATTTTTTTCCGGACGCCCTTCAGCGTGCCCGCAAAAGCGCTGACATACAACAGCATGCCGACGAGGTTGTGTCCCCGATACCAATCCGGATATTCCTCCCGCGCACGGTCCATGTTCTTCAACGATTCCGGACGCGCTTCGTATGCGCGGTACAGCATATCGACAAAGTACCGATACGCCCGCATGTCGTTGTGGTACAGCTCGCAGTACAGCCATTTCAGCTCGTCCTCGCGCAGCACGTACCGTCTTGTAAACTCCTGCGCCCAATGCTCACGTTCCATCATCGTTTTATTCCTCCGTCAGTTCGTCTTCGGTTGGCATTGCGGGGATCGCGCCGGGCCGGCTTGCGGTGATCGAAGCCGCGCGGTTCGAGTAGCGCACGAATGCAGAGATCCGTTCCGGCGTGAGGCCTTCGATCCCGCCGTGCTTTGCGATGCGGGAGAGGAACGCACCGAAAAAAGTGTCGCCCGCGCCGTTCGTGTCCGCCACCTTGACTTTGAATCCCGGAACTGTGCCGGAATCCTTGCCGCATCTCCAATACGCGCCGTTTGCGCCGAGCGTCACGATCGCAAGCTTCACGCCCTGATCGAGCAGCGCTTCGGCGGCTTGTTCCGGCGCTTCGCATCCGGTCAGCAGTTCTGTTTCCTCCTCGCTGATCTTCACGACGTCGCACAGCGGCAGCACAGACCGCATGATTTCAACAGCTTCCTTCTTGCTGTTCCAAAGCGATGCGCGGTAGTTCGGATCATAGGTGATCAGCGCGCCGCTGTCCTTTGCAAGCCGCACCGCGGAAACGATCGTGTCGCGGCAAACCGGATCGGTAAGCGAAACGCTGCCGAAATGCAGGATATCGGCGCTGCGGACGGCCGAGAGCGACTGTTCGCGGTCGATCTGCGTGTCTGCGCCGGGTTTTCTGCAGAACGCAAAGCTGCGTTCGCCGCTTTCGTCAACGGTCACCACAGCGAGCGTCGTGCTGGCGCGATCTGTGATCTGCAGTCCGCCTGCATCCACGCCGTAGTGCAGCAGCGTCCTTTTCAGGATCTCGCCGAACGGATCGTTTCCGACGCATCCGATAAAGGCAGACTCTGCGCCGAGCTTTTTCGCCGCGACCGCAAGGTTTGCCGGCGCGCCGCCCGGAATCGCCGCAAAGACCGCGTTGCCGTTTGCGTCCGTGCCCGTCT
>CALFIV010000217.1 GCA_937877295.1 uncultured Clostridia bacterium | reverse complement strand
GGGCGCTGCGGCGGATGTCGTAAAGCAGCTCGTGTCCTTCGTGGTGCTGAACGCGCCCGCCATGCTGGACGGTGCACTCGCGCTGATCTCCGATCTTGCAGAATCACTTTTGACGCCGGAAAACATAAGTTTCATCGTTGATTCGGCGGTCGAATTAGTGACGAAGCTCGTCACATTCATCGGCGATAACGCGCCACAGATGATCTCCGGCGCGATCACGCTCGTGATGACGCTATTCTCGGCACTCACGAGGCCCGACAACATAGGCAAGATGGTCGATGCGGCTATTTCGCTCGTATTGGGCATCGTGACCGGCCTGATAGATGCATTACCGGAGATCATAGCACAGGCCCCCGTCATCGTCGAAAATTTGGTGACCGCACTGATCGAGAACGCCCCAAAGCTCTTGGAAGCGGCGTGGCAGCTGATCTGCTCCATCGTGAGCGGTATTGGCGAGAATTTGGGGCCCGTCCTCGATTGCGCCCTCGATATTGTCGAAACCATCCTTTCGGGCATCGGCGACGCCCTCGTCTCGGTCGTCGCCAAAGGCAAAGAGATCGTCGATTCTGTAAAACAGGGATTCGACGAAAAGATCGAGAGCGCGAAGCAATGGGGCAATGATTTAATTCAAAATTTCATCAACGGCATCATGGAGAAGTGGGACGCTCTAAAGAACAAAGTCAAGAGCGTCGCCGGGTCCATCAAGTCGATCATCGGTTTCTCCGAACCGGAAGAGGGCCCGCTGTCGAATTTCCACACGTTCGCGCCGGACATGATGAAACTGTTTGCCGAGGGCATCGAAAAGAGCACGCCGCTCGTCACACATCAGTTAAAGAAGTCCTTCGACGTAACGGATCTGATAGCAGACACAATCAACCCGGAACAGGCAACGATCACTCCGATCTCGCCGATGTCGGCGGCACCGTCGAATAATGTGACGAAGACTGTCAATCTCGGCGGCGTCAAATTCGAGATCTCCGCAAGGGACGGCACGAGTGCGCGCGCCATCGCGGACGAAGTCAAGAGCATGCTCTATGACGAGGTTCGAAACATGGAGGAGGTTTACGCATGAGCTTCTGGTATAACGGCATTAGGTCTGATGACATGCATATGATCGTCGAAGAATACCCGAAGCGCGTGGTAGCGAAGCGGAAGATGGAAAAGGAATCAGTCGCGGGATCCTCGCGCGACATTCTCTATACGCAAGACGCATTCGAAAATGTCATACAACCGTACAAGGTCTACATCTCCGCAAATCATCGTCTACCGGAGATCACCGCGCGGGCGGTCGCGTGGCTCATGTCAGCGCGGGATTATGTACGACTCGAAGACAATTACTTTCCAGACGTCTATCGCAAAGCGTTCTTTTCCGGCCCGCTCGACGTTGAAAATCACTTCAATAATTTCGGCAAGTGCAAAATCGAGTTCGACTGCGATCCGCGTCGGTTCTGGAAATCCGGGGAGAAACGGATCGCTATGACAAACGGCGGCGCGATCTACAATCCTTCGCCGTATATTGCAAATCCGATCCTGGTCATCAGCGGGGCGGGCGCCGGATCGGTCACCGGGGGCGCGCGAGAGATCGAAATCAAGGCGACCTTCGACGGCGTGATGTATGTTGACTGTGACGACGGAAACGCCTTTTCTGACGCCGCAGAGACGCAGAGCGCGAATGAGCATATCCATGTCGCGTCTGACGCATTCCCGCAGCTGCCGGAAGGGAAGAGTATTATTTCATGGACGGGCGGCGTCACAAGCGTCTCGGTCGTCCCGAATTGGTGGAATATATGAAGCCGATACTTTATAAAAGCACCGAGACCGCGTTTGACACGAACGGTCTCGGTGTATTGTCTTCTTGCGGATCCTGTTTTGTAGAAGAAGAACGAAACGGACAATTCATTTTGGACGCAGAATATCCGATCACGGGTAGATGGTTCAAGCAGATCAATCTCCGGCGTCTCATTCTCGCAAAGCCGAATCTCGAACAGGAGCCGCAGCCGTTTCGCATTACCAGGGTGATCCCGTCGTTCAGCGGCGGCAAAACCGTTTTGAAAATCCATGCGGTGCATTGGTCGTATGACCTATCGGGCGTTCCTGTTTTGCCGTTTGCAGCTGAAAACCTTGCGGCCGCAGTAAATGCGATCAACGACGGGAAGCTGCTCTCTACGCCATTTACGCTTACGACGAACAAGTCTGCGACCGGGAGAATGGATCCGGACGTTCCGCATTCGTTCCGGTCGCTCCTGGGCGGCATCAAGGGAAGCGTGCTGTTTGAAAATTCCGGCTCTACTTCAAATACGGGCACGACTTCAACGACTTCCAACTCATCCATGGAATATACGAAAACCGAGTGGACGCAGGACTACCATCTGTATCCCGAGCTGCGCGCCGGCCTGAACATGGACGTGGGCAGCATCGCGCTCAGCCCCTATGCCTACTTTGGCCTCGACATCAACCCGAACTACAAATCAACCAAAAACACGTACACCAAGCCTTCTTCTTATAC
>CALFIV010000216.1 GCA_937877295.1 uncultured Clostridia bacterium | reverse complement strand
GCGGACGACGCCGTGTTCGACGAGTTTCCGCAGTACCGCGCCGATATGATGACCATGTACGCCAAGGAAGGCGCGGCGTTTCTGCATCTGATCTCCGACGACCCCGAAAATCTGCTCGGCGTCGACAGCGGCCGCATCCTGCGTTCGCATAAGGCGTCCGGCGAAAAGCTTCTGGAGTACCGCCGCTGCCAGGACCAAAACATCTTTCCGTGGGGCATCGGTGCGCTGTCGAGTCCCAAGTGGGCCAAGAAGGTGTTCCCGACGCTTTCCGAGGCCGAAGCGGTCGACGCGCTGTGGGACAAGATCTTTATGGCGTGCCGTGTCAAGGGCGACGGAACCGCGGTCGCGGCGTGGCGGCAGCATGCCGAAAACCTCAGAAAGCATGTGCAGATCTTAAACGATTACCATTTCGAAAAGCTGCATTACGAGAACGCGCTCGGCACGGATCTGTGGGTCGAGCTCGCCGACGAGCATGTGTGGGAAGCGGGCGGCGACCGCACCGCGCAGGGGCAGGCGTATATGCCCAACATCCCCACCGAGGAATGCTTCACCGCCAACAAAAAGACCGGCGTCAACGGCGTCGTCTGCGCTTCGCTGCCGCTGTGCCGCGACGGCAACGTCATCGAGAACATCCGCTTCACGATGAAGGACGGTAAGATCGTCAAGGCGGAAGCAACCAAAGGCGAGGAGATCTTAAAAGCTGCGATCAGCGTCGACGAGGGCGCGTCGTACTTCGGCGAGGTTGCGCTCGTGCCGTACGATTCCCCGATCAGTAACTCCAAGACGCTCTACTATGAAACCCTGTTCGACGAGAATGCTGCTTGCCATTTTGCGTTCGGCAAGGCGTATGCAAGTAACGTCAAGGGCGGTACCGGCATGACCAAGGATGCGCTAAAGGCAGCCGGGCTCAACGATTCGATCACGCACGTCGACTTCATGGTCGGCACGGCGGATCTTCGGGTCACGGGCTATACGCACGACGGCCGCGAGATTCCGGTCTTTGTCGACGGCAACTTCGCGTTTTAATGCGGACAAAGCCCGCAATTCATTCCCGAAGGGAAATTCATGTCCGAAAGGACCATTCATTCACCGTCAGGTGAAATTCATGATAAAGCACAACAGAGAGCCGCGCGGTGCGGCTCTTTTGCTGTTTGGATGAATTGCGCTGTCGCGCATGAATTGGCTTCGCCGTGAATTGCAGCAAGCTGCATGAATTGTACCTCGCACATGAATTGCGGCTGCGCCGCATGAGCTGCGCTCAAGCACACATTCCGTGACTGCTCATATAATCGTACAGCTGCTTGCCGTGCTCCTGTTCTTCCTTCTGGATGTGGTTCAGCGCGTCGCGCGCGCCGGCGTCGTTGAATTCGAAGATGCAGGTATCGTAGAGCGAGGAAACATGCTTTTCCGTGTCCAGCGCATCCTTGCAAAGATATGCGTCGTTGTCGCTCTTACGGTTTGCAAACTCCGGCGGGGTCGCGGGCGTTGCAGGCTGCTGCTGTTGCTGCTGACCGCCGCCCATCATCGGGACGGTGCCCTGCATCAGCGATTCGATCGTCTGCA
>CALFIV010000215.1 GCA_937877295.1 uncultured Clostridia bacterium | reverse complement strand
GCGAATCTCATTCGCGCGGATCTCAGTGGCGCGAATCTCAGTGGCGCGAATCTCAGCGGCGCGAATCTCAGCGGCGCGGATCTCAGCGGCGCGGAGAATGTCAATGAGGTTATATGGAATGAAATGACGACCGGATTCCCGCTGGCCTGTCCGGAAGAAGGCGCGTTCATTGCTTGGAAGAAAGCGGGAATCAACTACGAGCCCGTGATCGTCAAGCTGCGCATTCCAGAAGATGCAAAGCGCTCCAGCGCAACCACTCGAAAGTGCCGTGCTGATAAGGCGGAAGTACTTGAAATCCAGACAATCGACGGCGAGAAACTCGATCCGGATACGGTTGCCAGAAGCAATTACGACAATAGGTTTACCTATATGGTCGGAATGACGGTTAGCGTGGATAACTTCGACGAAGACCGTTGGAACGAGTGTTCAACCGGCGTCCACTTTTTCATGAGCCGCCACGACGACGTCACATATTAAGGTGACGGCGCAAGTGAACGGAGGAAAACTGAAATGAGATCTGAATACGAAACGCAAGCACGCAATTTCCTTCGAGCTTCCGGTGCGAAGATGAGTATCGTGTCGAACGGAATTGTGCAAGGATTCCCGTTCGATGATCGCGATCGAAACTGGCACAATAAATACATCGTCCGCATTGATAGGTGCGGACGATCTTATTCCTTCCCGTTTTACGATAGCGCATACAACACGGAGCGCAATGTACGCCCGACACAGTATGACATTCTTGCGTGCTTGGAAAAGTATCCGGTCGAGGAAGACGTATGGGATTTTGCAGAGGAATATGGCTACGAAATCCATTGCCGCAAAGACTTCGAGCGCGTAACAAATACGCACCGTGCATGCAAGACGCAGTACGAGAAGCTGTTGCGTCTGTTCGGCAAGGAACTTATGGCAGAATTGCAACAAATAGCATAGGAGGTGCGGCATGAATACAAAACAGGATCTGATTGAGCTTGCGCAGAAAGAGCCGGAAAGATACCGTTCGTTGTGCGAGAAGATGCGCCAGCTCGTGGCGGTGCTCGATACTTACCACGACGAGGATGTCGAGGAAGGATTCTCACCGCGCAACACGGCCGAAGCCATGATCTCGTCGTTCGGTCAGCCCGTAACAGAGCTGGTCATTGCGTCGCTGATCAATCTGAACGCATGGGACGGACGGATCGGCGACAGGAACAAAGAGTGGGCGCTTGGCGTTGAAACGGCTTTTGACGCCGAGGCCATGCGCAAGATGCACGTCCACCAGCGGATGCACTTGAGCCACCTCGATTCGATTGCGGACGCTATGCGCAAGATCTGCAAAGAACAGAAGTAACGCTATACGCAAGATAACCTACAAACACAAAAATAAAAAAGAAAGGTTGGTTAATTTTATGTTCACGAAGCTTGCAACGACAGAAGGAAACTCCATGCTCACCATCCAGACGGAAGAAGGTGAGAAGCTCCACAAGACCATGAGTCACCTCACGATTCTGCGACAGGAAGAGATGCTCGAAGAGGCGAAGAAGTTGCGCAAGTTCGCAGAACGCCTTGGTCTGGACGGCGAGCGTCTCGCAACCGGCATTCAGGTCAAGGGTCGGAACCGCGTGGTCACGCTCCGCTTTGTCGATGACGACGGGCTTGAGGTCGGTAGCATGAACGAGGAAACCGGACGCCGATTCACTTTCGGTACGATCTATCCGGCATCTGTCGCGGCGAAATCAACGAATGGTTTACAGCG
>CALFIV010000214.1 GCA_937877295.1 uncultured Clostridia bacterium | reverse complement strand
CCTTCGTCCGCAAAGCCGCGCATCTGAATCTCCGCCTTGACGGTTGGGTTGCGCGAGAGCCTCGCCGTCGTGACAAGGTTCATATAGTAGAAGGTCAGCGCGTGCAGAGCGGGCAGCGCGGACTGGATGCAGATCGTCGATTTTTCCGGATTGATCCCTACGGACAGATAGTCCAGCGCGGCCTGAATGATGTTGTCGCGAATCTTTGCGGGATTGTCCGCATTGTCCGTCAGTGCCTGATCGTCTGCGACCAGAATGTTGATCTGATCAAATTTGCCCGAATTCTGCAATTCCACGCGGCGTTTCAATGAGCCGACATAATGACCGAGATGCAGACGCCCGGTCGGACGGTCGCCCGTCAGGATGATGTTTTTTTCCGTATTCATAACTATCCTCCGCAGTTGTCTATGCAGGCGTTTTGCTGCTTATTCCAGGAAGTCCTTGAGTTTCTTGCTTCTCGAAGGATGGCGGAGTTTCCGCAGAGCCTTCGCTTCGATCTGACGGATGCGCTCACGGGTGACGTTAAACTCCTTGCCGACTTCCTCGAGGGTTCTTGCTTTGCCGTCGTCAAGGCCGTATCTCAAACGCAACACCTTTGCTTCGCGCAAAGTCAGCGTATTGAGTACTTCCACAAGCTGCTCCTTCAAAAGCGCCACTGCAACGGCGTCCGCAGGCGCGGGTGCATCATCGTCGGGGATGAAATCGCCGAGATGCGAATCGTCCTCTTCGCCAATCGGCGTCTCCAGAGATACCGGTTCTTGCGCGATCTTCAGAATCTCACGGACCTTATCCTCAGATATTCCCATTTCATGCGCAATTTCATCGGGACGCGGATCGCGGCCGAGCTCCTGTACGAGCTGACGGTTAACGCGGATCAGCTTGTTGATCGTTTCCACCATATGCACGGGAATTCGGATCGTTCGTGCCTGATCTGCAATGGCGCGTGTGATTGCCTGACGAATCCACCACGTCGCATACGTCGAGAACTTATAGCCCTTGCGATAATCAAATTTTTCGACCGCCTTGATTAAGCCAAGGTTGCCTTCTTGAATCAAATCGAGGAACAGCATGCCGCGGCCTACATAGCGCTTTGCAATCGAAACGACAAGACGCAGGTTTGCTTCCGCAAGCTGATGCTTTGCATCGAGGTCTCCGTCCGCCATACGTTTTGCGATTTCAATCTCTTCCGTCGCGTTCAAAAGCGGAACTTTGCCGATTTCCTTCAGATACATACGCACCGGGTCGTCGATGTTGATGCCCTCTGTGGATGCAAGCACCGTTTCGATCTGCGCGATTTCTTCGTTGATATCCTCCGGAACTACAACTTCTTCTACAACGTCGATGTTCAATTCCTCAAGATCGTTGTAAAACTTGTCTATCTGATCTGCATCGATGCCAAGCTCGTTGAGCGTATCCATGATCTCCGAATAGGTCAGCATGCCGCGCTGTTTTCCCATTTCCAAAAGCTCACGGATCTTCTGTTCAGCATTCACCGGTTTCGGTTCAAGCTCTGCTTCCTCTTCCCTTGCGTCCTCCGGCTCTTCGGTTTTGACCGTCGGTTCTTCCGCAGGCTCTTCCTGCGCCTCCGGTTTCTTTGCCTTGGGCTTAGACGCTTTCTTCGGCTTTGCAGGCGTCTCGGGAGCGGGCTCTTCCGCCGCGGGAGCTTCTTCCGGTTCGGCCGCTTGCGGCGCTTCTTCAACCTTCTTCGCTTTCGCCCTCGACATTCTCTTCGGCTTTGCGGCAGGCTCGTCCGCGGGCAGCGCCGCTTCGAGCTTGTCCGTTTCTGTCGCTACGACTTTGACTTCTTCCGTTGTGGATTCCGCCTGATTCACACGCTTCTGCTCCGTCGTTTCCACGGTTTCCTTCGTTTTTTTGGTCTTTTTGGTAGTTTTGGTTTCTTCCATGTCCCGTCTCCTTATTTATTTGCCCGTATGCGTTTGGTGATTTCTTTCAAAACTTCTTCCCGTTCCGCCGCCGTTAAATCCGGTCGTTTCAATTCCGACTGCAGCTTTGCAATCTCATCTGCGTCATTTTCCTTTTCCAGCCGCTTCAAACAGTCGGCTGCCGTGCGGACCGGATGATCCGCCGCGTCCTCTTCTTTGAGAATTGCTGAGACCGTTTCCGCGTCCTTTTCGGACAGCTCTCCGACATAATTTGCAAGCGAAAAATCTTCTCCCTGCGTCCGGATCGTCTCGTACAAGGTGAGATAGACCGGATGCCTGATCCGTTCATGCGCGTTTGCTTCCTCACACAACCGGAGCGCTTCCCGATCTCGCAGACATGCCAGCAGCAATGTTCGTTCGATCACATCCCGCGGGTCTTCGCCTTCTTCGCTGCGACGCCGGAATCCACCCCGGATCGGCGCTTTGCTGACGTCCGTTATGATGCCGCCGCTGCGCTGTCCCTGCGCCTCCAAGGCTTCCAATGCGTAGCCGGTCTTTTTCGCAATAATGCGGTAATATCGCTCCTGTTCGATCGGCTGCAAGCCCGCAACGAACGCGCATGCCTGCTTTGCAAACTGCTCGCGCGCGTTTTCGTCGTTCAAATCATAGTTTCTCGCCATCGCTTCGATCTTAAACGCATTCAAAGAAAGCGCGTTTTCTTTGAGTCGATCGAACCCTTCCTTGCCGTACACCTGCACGTATTCGTCCGGATCGAGGTTGTCCGGAAACGAAATGACACGGATCTGAAGCCCTTCGGCTTTCAGGATATCAAGTCCTCGCACCGTTGCGTTCTGACCTGCCGCATCGCCGTCATACGCAATGTAAACCGTTTCGACATAGCGTTTCAGAAGCCGCGCCTGCTGCTGCGTCAGCGCTGTTCCAAGGCTTGCGACCGCATTGGTGACGCCAGCCTTATAGAGCCCGATGACGTCCATATAGCCCTCGACCATAATCAGATCGTTGAGCTTTTCATTTTTGTGCAGATTCAACCCGTAAAGATTGTTGCGCTTGTTGTAGACCGGCGTGTCGCCCGTGTTGATGTACTTTGGCTTTTCATCGCCCATCACGCGTGCACCGAAGCCGAGCACCGAACCCGTGACGCCGAGGATCGGAAAGATCAGCCGACCGCGGAATGCATCATATACCGTGTTCCGCTCGCTGTTATGCACCAAAAGGCCTGCGTCGACCAGCTCTTTTTCGGAATAACCGAGGCTCTTCAGATGCTTCAAAGCCGAGTCCCATGTATCCGGCGCATACCCGATGCCGAAGCGTGTAATGATCTCGGCATTCAGACCGCGCTTTGCGGCATAAACGCGCGCCGGTTCGCCGATCGCCGGATCGACGAAGCAGCGGCAATAATACCTTGCGGCGTCCCGATTTGCTTCCGTAAGGCGTTTTTTATATGCGCGCTGTTTTTGCAGCTCACGATCGTTGATCTCGTTCGGCAGTTCCATGTTGGCGCGCGCCGCAAGCTGCTGTACCGCCTCATAGAACGTCAGGCGTTCCATATCCATGATGAACTGAATCACCGTCCCGCCTGCATGACAACCGAAGCAATAAAAGAGCTGCTTGTCCGGAGAGACCGAAAATGACGGCGTTTTTTCACCATGCAGCGGACAGCATGCCCAGAGTTAGATCGGAAGAGCAC
>CALFIV010000213.1 GCA_937877295.1 uncultured Clostridia bacterium | reverse complement strand
TGAAAAAGATTTTATTGATCGGAACGGGCGGCACGATCGCCTCGGAAATGACGGCCGACGGGCTTGCGCCCAAGCTCGGCTCGAATCAGCTCTTAAACTACATTCCGCGGGTCAGCGAGATCTGCAATGTGGAATGCTTTCAGCTGATGAGCGTGGACAGTACGAACATGACGCCCTCCGGCTGGCTCGACATTGCGCGATGCATCGAATCGTACTACGACGCGTACGACGGCTTTGTGGTGAGTCACGGTACGGACACGATGGCCTATACCGCCGCAGCGCTCTCGTACCTCGTGCGGCGCTCCAAAAAGCCGGTTGTACTGACCGGCGCGCAAAAGCCGATCAGTATGGACGTGACCGACTCGAAGCAGAATCTTCTGGACGCATTCACCTATGCCTGCGACGATCGCGCCTGCGGCGTTTCTATCGTGTTCAACGGCAGTGTGATTCTCGGCACGCGCGCAAAAAAGGTGCGCAGTAAAAGCTTTTCCGCCTTTGCAAGCATCAATTATCCGGAGCTTGCCGTTTTGCAGGACGGACGCGTGCTGCACTACATCGACCTCGGTTATCGCGAGCGCGCAAAGTTCTCGCATGCGCTCAACGACAGCGTGGGGCTCGTCAAGCTGATTCCGGGCAGCGACGCGGGCATGCTCTCCTATGCGCTGGATCGCTTTGATGCGGTCATCATTGAAAGCTTCGGCGTCGGCGGACTGCCTGAGGGCACGGACGGCTGCTTCAAGCACGCGATCGAACGCGGCATCGAAGCGGGCAAGCTGATCGTGATGACGACGCAGGTACAAAACGAAGGCAGCAACCTCACCGTCTATCAGGTCGGGCACGCACTGAAGCAGCAGGGCATCGTGGAGGCGTTTGATATGACGACCGAAGCGGCCGTTGCAAAGCTGATGTGGATCATGGGCGAAACGCGCGATCCCGAACACGTGCGTGAGCGGTTCTACTCGCCTTTGAGCCACGATATTCTCTATACGGAAGCCGAATAACAGCAAAAACAAAAGGACCGTTTGCGAATCGGTCCTCTTTTTTTGATCGGTTACGGTTCGACCGGGAACTTTCCGATCTGCGCAACAACGCGCCGCAAAAGCTCGGACGCGTCCTGCGCATTGACACTGCAGTCCGCGTTGACGTCCGCCCGCAGCATCTGATCGCGCGAAAGCGACGCCGACTTCGCAGCGTAGCGCAGCAGCAGCGAAGCATCCGTCACGCCGACGCGGCCGTCGCTGTTGACGTCGCCGTACACAAATCCCGTTTCCTTGATTCTGCCCTTTCCCGTGACCGGCTGCAGCGCATCGACGTTTCCCTGTCCGGGATAAGCGTCCTCATCGGAGACGACGATCGGAAACGCTGCGTACTGTCTGATCGCCTGCGTGATCGACGTCGCAGAGACCGCCGGGTCCCAGCTTCCGCATTCGCGCTTCATGAAAGAGATTGCGCTTGTGACCGTCGCGCCCTGCTTCATCGCATAGAAAAAGCTTTCCTCGTATGCGTAATCGCCTTCAAAGTAGACCGACTGCGAATATCCGTAGACCGTCCGATCCGCCGTAATACGCATGCTTGTATCGGCCGTACACGCCCTGCACATATTGCATGTCCGCGCTTGTAATTCCGCTGTTGCTTTGCAGACACAGATAGGACGTGTTTGCTCTGCTGACGCAGTCATCGCCGATTTCATAGTCGGTGCATCCGTGGCTGTCGAAAATGACGACCGCGCAGGATTCCATCGCTTTGGCGATGGCGTTGATCGTAGCCTCGGAGGCTTGATATTCGGCGCAAGTTCCGCCGAGCGCGCTTGCGATCGAAGCGCCTTCCTCGGCATACTGTGCGGTAAAGCTGCTGTCAATACCGTAATACGGCTGAAACACCGCAACATTTCGGGAATCTGCGATGCTGCCCTTTGTCGAAACGGCAGGCGCTTCCGCTTTGCTCCCGGACAATGCGCCGCTTTTCATCCTGTTCACACGCGCGCGGAACGTGGGATTGTAACCGCACGCCGCGCCGTCGACCGTATCCCAAAAGAACGCGTCGCCGTGCCGTTCGATTGAGCCGGGTTTCGTCAGCGGAGACGCTGTGACGACCGCGTAGATCGCCTCCGCCGCTTCCGCATAGCTTGCGCCGCTCTTTGTAATCTGCTCCCGTTCAACCTGTTCGATCGTTTTCCAGATCTCGATCGCCTGCGGATGACGCGTTTCAAACGGTACATCCTCCGTTTCTCCGCCTTCCGCCGAAGCAACCGCCGTGACTAGTCCGATCGTCAGAACGATCGCCGTCAGCAACGCCAAAATCCGTTTCATTCCCTATCCTCCGTGCCTTTGAACAAACACCGGTATTTATAGAAAGTATAGCATTTCCCGTCGAATCGTGTCAATCCGTTTGTCCCTTTTCGCATGACGCGTAAAACCGCAAAAAATTCGCGGTACTCGTTGACAAACGACGCGGATTTTCATACAATAAGAGTTAATCGATTTGTGAGAGGAAATAAAACTATGCGTTCATTAACCGGTAAAGAGCTGCGTCAGCTCTATCTGGACTTTTTCCGTTCCAAAGGCCATGCGGTCATTTCGTCCGCATCCCTGATCCCCGAAAACGACCCGACCGTGCTGTTCACCACAGCGGGCATGCATCCGCTCGTCCCGTATCTGATGGGTGAAAAGCATCCCGAAGGCACGCGTCTGTGCGACGTGCAAAAATGCGTCCGCACCGGCGACATCGACGAGGTCGGCGACGCATCGCACTGCACGTTCTTTGAAATGCTCGGCAACTGGTCGCTCGGCGATTATTTCAAGAAGGAAAGCATTGCGTATTCCTGGGAATTTCTGACCGACGAAAAATGGCTCGGCATCCCGAAGGACAAGCTGTTTTTCACCTGCTTCGAGGGTGACAAGGACGCGCCGCGCGACACGGTTGCACACGACCGCTGGGTCGAAATGGGCGTTGAACCTTCGCACATCGTCTATCTGCCCAAAAAGCACAACTGGTGGGGCCCTGCGGGCCAGACCGGTCCGTGCGGTCCGGATACCGAGATCTTCTATGACACCGGCGCAGCGCCCTGCGGTCCGGATTGCAAAGCCGGCTGCGACTGCGGCAAGTATCTGGAAATCTGGAACAACGTCTTCATGGAATACAATAAGATCGCGGACGGCGTGTTTGAACCGCTCGAGCAGAAGAACGTCGACACCGGCATGGGTCTGGACCGTACGGTCGCCACGCTGCAGGGCGTGGAGAGCGTCTTTGACACCGACGCATTCTCCGGCATCATTGCTCTGATTGCAGAGCTTTCACACAAGGGCTATCATGATACGCCCGACACGACGCGCGTATTCCGCATCATCGCGGACCACACCCGCTGCGCCGTCTTTATCCTCGGCGATCAGCGCGGCGTGACCCCGTCGAACGTCGATCAGGGCTATATCCTCCGCCGTCTCATCCGCCGCAGCATTCGCTTTGCGTCGCAGCTCAACCTGCCGCGCTATGCGCTCTGCACGATCGCGGAGAAGGTCATTGCGCAGTACGGCGAGTTCTACCCCGAGCTTCTCGAGAATCACGACAAGATTCTGTCCGAGCTGCGCAAGGAGGAGAACCGCTTTGCCGATACGCTGAAGAAGGGCATCAAGGAATTCAACAAGCTGATCGCAAACCTCAACGGCAGCGCGATCGACGGCGTTTCCGCATTCCATCTCTACGACACATACGGCTTCCCCATTGAGCTCACGGTCGAGCTCGCAAAGGAAAAAGGCGTCAGCGTCGATGAAAAGGGCTTTGCGGCTGCGTTTGAAGAGCATCAGAAGAAATCCCAAGCGGGTGCAGAACAGCGCTTTAAGGGCGGTTTGGCGGACAACAGTGAAGCGACGGCCGCGCTGCATTCGGCCACGCATCTGCTGCAAGCCGCTTTGCGCAAGGTTCTTCACGACGATTCCGTTGCGCAGAAAGGCAGCAACATCACGGTGGAACGTCTGCGGTTTGACTTCAGCTTCGGCCGCAAGCTGACCCCCGAAGAGCTCCGGGAGGTGGAACGCCTCGTCAACGAAGCGATCGCCGCAAACGTCCCGATCACCTGTGAAGAGATGACCGTCGAAGAAGCAAAGGCGCAAGGCGCGATCGGTCTCTTTGAGAGCAAGTACGGCGAGAAGGTCAAGGTCTATACGATGGGATCGTTCTCCAAGGAGATTTGCGGCGGTCCGCACGCGAAGAACACGGGCGATCTCGGTCGGTTCGAAATCAAAAAAGAAGAGGCGTCGTCAAGCGGCGTCCGTCGCATCAAGGCCGTTCTGATTCATGACTGATTGGCTGAAATACGAATGGGAATGGAACGAGCAGGAAGCGGTTTTTCAGGTTGATCTGCAATACTGGGAGCTGCTTCCCGCTTTGGCATATCCGCATCTCGTATTTGTCAGCGTCGCGCCGCGCAATCCGAAAGCCGAAGCGTTTTCCCATGCCGAGGACCGGCATGTCACAGCCTTGCAGCATACGCTCGCCGAACAGCTTGAGGACGTTGCGATTTTCATCGGCGGCATTGCGTTGAAGAATGTCATTCAGTTCTATTTTTACACAGCCGACGAAAAGCTGATCAAGCGCACCGCCGACATCTGCCGCGGAGAAACACATCTGCAGATCACCTGCGGTCAGGTCGCCGAGCCGCATTACGCAACATATTACACGCTGCTGTTTCCGGACGACGCCAAGCTGCAGTCCGTCGAAAACGCCGCCTACATCAAATCCATCCAGCACCGTGACGGTGATCTGTCCCTTGTGCGGCGCGTGCGTCTCACCATGGCCTTCCCCTCCGAGGAGGCGTGCGACGCGTTCCTGTCGGAGATTCCGCATCTCGGCTTTACCATGGGCATCCGGGAAAGCGTCGGCAATTCCACGCATCCGTATCGCGTGGTGCTCAACGGCTTCTCCTCGCTGAAGCTTTTGGAGCTCAATCGCTTCACCGCCCGTGCGATCCGCGGGGCGCTCCCCTACGGCGGCGTGCTCGACCGCATCCACGCGGACCTGATCGAACGGCATTGAACCGGACAAAAAGGGCTGTTAAAAAAGTCTGTCATTCTGAGCCATGGCGACGCGCGATGGTACGCGCAGGAAGCGCGCGATCTACCGCCGAAGCGAAATGAAATGAAGCGGAGCTTGTGGAAGCGCGCGACGCGTCATCTTAAGCGAAGCGCATTCGACGCGCGAGTAACGCGTGACGCGTAAACATAAGCGAAGCGCATTCGACGCGCGGGAAGCGTGCGACGCGTAAACATAAGCGAAGCGCATTCGACGCGCGAGTAACGCGCGACGCATAAACATAAGCGAAGCGTCTTGCCGAAGGATCTCAGAACGGAAAACATGCTTACGTTCGGAGATTCTTCACCTTTCGCTTCGCGTCAGGTTCAGAATGACAGACTTTCTTAACAGTCCCATTTATGATTGCGTTTATTCAAACCGATTCGCCGTGCCCGGCGTGGGAACGTATGTGACGGCATAGACGCCCTGCTCATTCTTGGCATAGCTTGTGTCCGCCTCGAGCGCAGGTACGTGAACCTCGTCCGCTTCGACGTTGTTCGGATTGACCAGATACAGGTCCTCGCCGTCTGCGGAGAGATGGAATCCCGTGCAGTACGGATCGGCGTCGCTCGCTTCCGTCCCGCCGGTGCAGTAAAGCACGAGATATTCGCCGCTTTTGAGCACCGTCCCGTCGGGAAAGCGGTAGCGGAACGTACGCTTGATCTCGTTGGTAAAGCCGTACCCCGAAAGATCAAGGTCCTGCTCCGTCGGGTTATAGATCTCTACCCAATCCACCGTGCCGTAATCCGGATGGCTGTAGGCGGCGTGATTGGAGGTCATGACCTCGCTGAACACCGGCATGCTCGCGCGCGTCGGCAGCAGCATGACAAGCGCCACGATCGCGATCACCGCCAACGCGATCGCGCCGATGACAATGCCGAGTTTTTTCTGCGGAAGACCGATCTTTTCGGCTGCAAAGTCGTTCTCAAACGACAAATCCTGAGAATTCTGTTCCATGCTTGCAGTATATCAAGAAAAAAACATTTCCACAAGAGAAAATCTATGCTATAATCGGAAAAGAAAGGCGGTAACGAGCATGCAGAAATACCTTTTGTCGCTGGATCAGGGCACGACGAGTTCGCGCGCGATCCTGTTTGATCTCAAGGGCGAGATCATCACCTCCGCGCAATTCGAATTTGCGCAGCACTATCCGATGCCCGGCTACGTCGAGCATGACGCGAACGAGATCCTGAAGACCGAACTGGACGCCGTCCGTGAGGTCCTGAAAAAAGCAGACGTCAAAAAAGGCGAGGTCGCCTGCATCGGCGTCACGAATCAGCGTGAGACGACGATCGTGTGGGAAAAGGCGACGGGCAAGCCCGTGCACCCCGCCATCGTGTGGCAATGCCGCCGCACCGCGCCGCTGTGCGAGCAGCTGATCCGCGAAGGGCTCAAGGATTACATCCAGCAGTCGACGGGGCTTCTGATTGACGCGTACTTTTCGGCGACAAAGCTGCGTTATATCCTGGACGCCGTTCCGAACGGCCAGATGCTGGCCGAGCACGGGGATTTGCTGTTCGGCACGGTCGATACATGGCTGATCTGGAATCTGTGCGGTGCGCATGTGACCGATTACAGCAACGCGTCTCGCACGATGCTCT
>CALFIV010000212.1 GCA_937877295.1 uncultured Clostridia bacterium | reverse complement strand
ACAGCGCTCTAAGCGCCGGGTCTTCGGCGCGCTCGGCATACGTACCGTATTTTTCGATGCAGAGCTCTTCCGATGCCTTCAGGTCCTTCAAAAGGGTTGTTTCTTTTTGAGTCAGTTTCATGTTCATCACCTCGCCCATAGCATGAACGAAAAACCCGCCGTCCATACGCAGACGGCGGGATTCGAGGCTTTTCGATAGATTTATTACTTCGCAGAGGTACAGCAGCGTATTGCCGTCAACGCCGATCCAGAAGCCGATTCCGCGATCGTCACTGCCGTCGCCGTCCAGATAATAACGATTCTCCTCCAGATACCGGAAGAACAGGTCCGGTTTGACAAGTGCGGTGTAATCGTCGATCAGTATCAGCATGGTTTCGTCCGTAACGTGAAATGTGTGCGTTTCTTCCTCAATGTCATCATAATTGACCGTGATCGGATCGCCGTCACGCTCCGGTATCATGAGCGACGCATAGGAGACGGTGACGGTCTGCGACTCCGCGTCAATCGATTTGATCACGCAGGCACGCTCGGAAACTGTCCGGTTGCGCTCCATCAGGGACGGTTCGACATATACAAAAATCGAAGCGTCGGCAGAAGGATACTTGTTATCCCATATATGATGATGATAATTCAACTGCCCGTCATGTGAGAACACCCGGATGCTTCCGAGATAATATTCCCGATCACCAACGGTAAGAAGCTCTGCGTATCCGAAATGCGGATAGATCGCGTTGACTGCTGCGGAATCCGACGGCTCAAACCGCAAGGACGCGGTCTTCCATGCATCGGCGGCGCCGACATTCAGTAATCTTCCGAAGCCGTCGATGTAAACGATCAGATCGCACCCGTACGAACTGCCGTCTTCAAACGCTACTGAAAGACCGTTCAAAAAGGCGTCCACTTGCTCCGGTGTCAAGGCAGCTTCACTCGTATCCGACGGTTGATTCGCTTCTGCTTCGGGTGTTGCGCCTGTCAGATTGCCCATGCGCCTTAGCTTTGCGTAGACGGTTTGCTCGTCGGTGTTGTACATCAGCGTCAATGATCCGTCGGGGTTCGGCGTTCCCCAACGGAAGAATCCGTCCGTACTGTCTCCGTCGATATAGACACAGTTGTCATGCACCTCATAGGGGTAGGAGACCGGATGCCCGAACGCCTTTTCATAATCCGAGGAGATCGGTACCGTTTCATTATAGGTCACCGTACCGTCAGACTTGAAGTCGTATTCCTTCCAGAGTTCAACAGAGCGGGTATAGAGCACGTTGCCGTCGTTGTCCGTCTCCTCCTGCACGAGCCATTCGCCGAGAAGCTCCGATTCGTGGAGCTCACGGATCAAAGACGCAAAGAAGCCGTCGCTCTGCCAGTTGCAGCACAGTACGCCGTCGTGCATCGTGAGCGTGCCGATATCGGTCTGCTTGTCGCCCATATAGGGCGTTTTGCCGACATACAGCGTGCCGTCGACCGTGTACAGATGATAGTCGAACGTGCCGCGATCCCAAAGCACATAGCTTTGCTTGTTCGCATAGTCATAAACGACGATGTGGCTGTCCACCATACCGGAGCCGAAATACAACGTGGCGCAAAGCTCGGGCTTTCCGTCGCCGGTCACATCCTCAAAGAATACGTTTACAACCGCCATACCGAACAGCTTGCGCGTCGTGCCGTTTTCTTCCGCAAGGATCGAATCGCCCCAGTATTCGTCCACCCAGCGGAAGGTAACGCCGGGAAACGCAGGAACGGTCACCGATTGCGGTCCGTCCGGGGCGCTGTTCTGATGGTCCCAACCGTCAAACCAAACCGTGACAGTTCCTTCGGGGGTCAGGTCTTTGACCTTCTCCTTCTTTGGCACGGTCAAAAAGCACACCGCCGTGACGATGCCCGCGAGCAGCGCGGCAAGGACGATCCAGAAGGCGGGCTTTTTGTAGTTCAGAATGGATTTCACACGGGACTTTACGCCGACCTCGCCGAACGCAAGCGGGCATGCGGCAATTGAGCGGCGGGACACGCTGCTCTTTAGGAGCGCTTCCGAATACGCCGCCTTGTTTTCGGCGTCGAATTCCTTCACGACCTTTTCGTCGCACGCAAGCTCAATGTCGCGGCAAAGGAGGATATACGCAAGCCACAGCAGCGGGTTGAACCAGTAGACCGCAAGCAGCAGAAACCCAAGCGGCTTCCAGATGTGATCAAGCCGGGAAAGATGCGCGCGCTCGTGCGCCAGCACATAGCCCTTTGTCGTTTCGTCCATGCCGGAGGGGAGATAGATTTTCGGACGGATCAGCCCGAGGATGAACGGGTCGGAGATATCGTCGCACACGTACACGCCTTTTTCAATTTTCACCGACGCGCGGACCTTGTGCTTTAGCCGCAGATAGGAGATCAGCGCATACAGAAGCATTACGACAGCGCCGCCAAGCCATACCCAGCCCGCGACGGTCTTCAAAACGGTGACGGCGCGGAGGGTTCGAGTCGTTTTCGGCTCTATGACCGGATTAACTGCGCTGTTGAGTGCGGGAACGCCGGATTGGATCAAAACGCGTTCACCCTGCACGGGATGACTCACTGCATTGGGAGACTCGGAAAACGTGTATATCTTCTGCTCGACTTGTACCGTTTCCGCGCTCGGGACAAGGCTCAATGCGCTTTCGATCGAAACGGGCACGAGCAGCCGGATCGCAACCAGTCCCCACAGCGCGACGCGCGTCCATTTCGGCGCTTTTTTCAGCACAAAACGCAAAAGCACGACGACAAGCACGATCCAGCCCGCTGTGATGCTGATATTCAGAAGCCGCAAAAAGATGCTGCTCATGACTTGTCTCCCTGCCTGAATGCTTCGATCATATGCAAAATCTCATCCGCTTCCGCAGAGGAGAGGGGCTTATGCGCCGTAAACGCCGCAATAAACGCCGGCAGCGAGCCTGAAAAGCTTTCCGCCACAAACTGCTCGCTCTTCTCGGAATAGTACTGTTCGCGCGTGATTTTCACCAAAACCAGTCCGTCGCGGTTTTCAAACAGCCCCTTTTCGCAGAGCTTTCTGAGAACCGTGTATGTCGTGGGACGCTTCCAATCCAGCTCGCGCTCGCATATTTTTGCAAGC
>CALFIV010000211.1 GCA_937877295.1 uncultured Clostridia bacterium | reverse complement strand
AAACGAAAGCGCGGAGACGTCGCCCTGCAAAACCTTGATGCGCCCCGCTTCGATCGCCTTGCGGTTATACGCCTTCGCCTTTTCGACCGACAGATCGGAATAGTCAACCGCCGTGACGGCCGCGTCCGGAAAGTGCTTCAAGAGCTCGCCGGCATTGCGCCCGCCGCCGCACCCCAGCTCCGCAATCGTGTTCGGTTTGAGCGCGCGAAGCTGCAGCATGCCCCAGTCGCCGAGCTTCGCGTGTCCGCCGTTCATGCCGCCGAGCATGAGCTTGCCCAAAAAGCCCTCCGGCTTTCTCGTCTGATTCACATACTTTTTAAACAGACCCATTTCCATCCTCCTTGTCAAAATCCATGCGGACGATCGACATCTTCATAACTCCGTCGCCGAGCCTCGCCATCAGACGGAACAGTCCCGGCACGGACGGATCTTTGAGATCGTTGTAGCCGAGCATATACCCGCGGCTTGTGACCGTTGCACGCTTCATCCACGAAAGGTCTTCGAGACGGTTCACCGCAAAATAGTCCGAAATGCTTGTGACGCCCGCGTCCTTCACCCACGTTTTCAGCATGATCTTCACCGCGCGCCGGTTGGCTGTGTCAAAGACGAGCCGCCCGCCGGGAAAGCGTTTTGCCATCAGCGGAAACAGTTTTTTGAGATCATCCGTTTTGAAATAGTAGAACACGCCCGCCGCCATCAGGCAAACGCCATCCGATACGTCGATTGTGTCCATCCATGCGGGATCGTTAAGATCGCAGCCGAGGTTTTGCACGCGCTCGCTTGCAGGCAGCAATTCGTTTCGCACCGCAATCACGTCCGGCAGATCGATGTTGACGATGCGGCATATGCCGTTGTCGACGTTCTCCGCGGTCTGGTCGAGCCCGCAGCCGAGGTTTATGAGCGTCGCTTTCGGATGATCCTTGAGATAGTCTTTGAGTTCGATCATCAGGTCGTTTTCGCGCATGGCAACCTCCAGCGCGCCGAATTGATACGCCGTGCTTTTCGCCTGCTGTTCGAGCCCCGAAAAATTGTAGTCGAGCCGCTCAATCAGCTCCACCGCCTTGTCGTCCCGGAATAGATTCGGGAATCGCTCCGTGCACATCTTTCGCCCGAACAGGGGAATCACCAGCGTTTCCTGAACCGTGTTGTGCTCAATCTTGATCTTTGTCACGCCATGGCCTCCTTCATCTTCTGAATCATCCAATTCCAGCCGTCCTTGGCTTCTTTCACGATCGGGAATACCGGATAGCAGTGGAACATCCCTTCGCCCACGACCATTTCATACGCCACGCCGTACCGCCGCATCGCCGCCTCGAACGACGGCGCGCAGGCATAGAGCGTTTCGTCGCTGCCATAGTTGAATGTTACGCGCGGACAGTTTGTAAAATCGCCCTTCTGCAGCCAGAGCATGTATTCCGGAACGCTGTCGTCGCCGTGCCGCATGATTTCCACCGCCGTTTTCATGTACTGCGCGGGGATCGCCACGTCCTTTTCGTCGAGCTCCTGCATCCGTTCCCATTCCTCGTCTGTCTCAACACACGTTCCCGGCGAAAGCGTCATGATGTAATGCGGCATGGGCGCGGGATGTCCGTCGTTCATGTACGGCACCATTCCGAGCGCGAGGTTTCCGCCCGAGGACGTACCGAGCACCGAAATGTGATCGGCATCGTAGTCCTTCAGCATTTCCAGATAGGTCGCGTGTATCATCTCATACGCCTTGGTCAGCGGGTAATCCGTGCAAAGCGGATAATACGGAACGTACACATCGAGCCCCGTTTCCTTCGCAAAGCGCAGCGCCTTTTTGACCGAACCCGGACGCGGGGCGGTGATCATGCCGCCGCCGATGATAAAAAGACATGCCCGATCCGTCCTTTGCTTATGGATCAGCTTCAGCACGGGACAGCCCATGATCTCGATCCGGCTGATGTCAAACGCATCGTCTTGGAGGTTGGGAATCCGATTCTTTGCATTTTGCTTTCTGCGGTTTTCCAAAAGCTCCCCGGTGCTTTTCGAAACCCAGCGTTTTTTGATGCCCGCCGCTTTGACAAGCCGCTTCAGAATTTCATATTTCAACGACATAGTGCACCTCCAAGCAAAACAGTTAGCCGCCTCTAACCGACGCCCCAAGAAAAACACTGTTTTGCAACAGTGCGATCATGGGCTGCATACGGTTAGCAATCGCTAACCAAATACTATCACAACTTTTCCCAAAAGTCCATACCGGGAACAGACCGTTTTTATCTTCCGCATAACTTTTCGAAAGCCGGAATCAACGCCGAAAGCCCGGAGCGTGCTCGCTTCGGGCTTTGTCATGTGCGTTTATCTGCCTGGTTCCTATGCTTTGTTGAATTTCTCCTTCGGCTGCTTGCAGCGCGGGCACTTCCAGTCGTCCGGGAGGTCCTCGAACGCCACGCCGTCGTGCTCCGCAGGGTCATAGACATAGCCGCAGATGGAGCAGACATACTTGCCGGACGCTTCCTGCTTGGTGAAATCCACCTCGGCGAACACGGTGGGAATCGGATGATTGAGGTCCATCACACGGTTGGCTTCGAGGTTTTCATGACCCTGCGGGGTGTGCGTGCCGCAATAGACCGTCGGATGGTTCTGCACGAATTCACGGACGCGGTCGAGCGTCTCGCGCGCAGCGGCGAGATCGTCAAAAACGACCGAGAGCTTGTTTGCGTACAGCGCTTCGTCGACATAGGTGACGTCGCCGTGCAGCATGTAAAAGAGCCCGTCCTTTTCTGCGACCACGATGCTGTTGCCGTTGGTGTGCCCCTTCGCCTTGATGAGATAAATGCCGTCGCGGATCTTCTGGCATGCGGGGAAGTTGTAGTATGCGCCGTCGGTGAACGTCACCGGAACGAGGTTCGTAAGCCCCTGCAGCTCGGCCGCGCCGCATTCGTCCGCGTTGACGTAGATTTTCGCATTCGGGAACGATTTGAGCTCGCCCGAATGGTCGCCGTGCTTGTGCGTGAGAAGGATCGCCGTGACCTGCTCGGGCTGATAGCCGAGCGCGACGAACGCTTCCATGTAGCTTTGAATATCCTTGCCCGTATAGAGCGTGCTCGTTTCGTCCGGCACTTCCTCC
>CALFIV010000210.1 GCA_937877295.1 uncultured Clostridia bacterium | reverse complement strand
ACCGAGAACCGTAGACCTTGGAAGTCAATCGTTTCATTATAGAACTTTGTCTTATACTGCTTGCCGACGAGCAGATTCGCCCAGTCCAGATCCTTAACGGTAACGTCCTTCAGAAGCGGGAAAGCGGGCGTTTCATTTTCGTAAGACGCGTATTCTATCGCCGCAGCGGTCGGTTCAGCGGTCGGCCCTGCGGTCGGCGTTTCGACGTCGGCAACGGCTTGCGGCGAAGCAGCAGGGAGTTCCTCCACAATCGTTTCTTCCGTTGCTGCTGCAATGGGAGAAAGTTCAATCACGTCCGGCGTCGGGACACAGGCGGACAGCAAAAGAACAAGACAAATCAAGATCAACTGTTTATGCATTGAAACACCTCTTTTTTGTTCTCTGTCATCATTGTAAAGAAAAACTTGTAACAGAGTCTTCACAGAGTTGTAAGAGACTTGTAAAATCGGGCTTTGCGGTTGCGAAAAGCCACATGAATTGATATACTGCATGTATGAAATCGAATCAATGCAAAACAAAATATCCGCTGATCCTTGTCCACGGGGCGGATTCCGCGCGTGCTGAAGGATCACGGCGCAAGGGTATATTTCGGAGAGCAGGATAGCTGGGGCAGTGTGGAAACGAATGCGCACGCTCTGTGTGATAGGATCGACGCAGTTCTTTCGGCAACCGGCGCGGAGAAGGTGAACCTGATCGCACATTCCAAAGGCGGGGTAGAAGCGCGCATGGCGGCCTCCTCGCTCGGATACGGGAAGAAGATTGCAAGCATCACCACGATCGGCACGCCGCATCGCGGGTCGAAAACATTCAGTATCTTTCTCAAAGCACCGAAAGCGTTCTTTTCGATCGCGGCGTTTGCAGTCAACAACTGGATTCGGCTGGTCGGCGACAAAAAGCCGGACTTCCGCCGTGTGTGCGAGGAATTCTCCGTTGCGCACATGGAGCACTTTAATGCGGAGAATCCGGACGCGGATGGCGTGTTTTACCAAAGCGTTGCAGGCGTGATGAAGCACCCGTTCTCCGACATCAATCTATCCACAGCGAATTTTGTCTTAAATAGAATCGAAGGACCGAACGACGGACTGGTTTCGACGGAATCCGCAGCATGGGGCGAACGGTGTGTTGTCATTTCGGGAAACACGCGCCGCGGGATCTCGCATCTGGATGAGATCGATTTTCGCAGGCGCGCATTCTCGAAAAAGACCGGGGATGGCGTATCGGATATTGCGGCGTTTTATGTTGAGATCGTATCGGATCTGCGGGAACGGGGATATTGAAGCCACAAAAAAGAGCCCGGCTTGACAGCCGAGCTCTTGTCATGTGCGTTATCAGCTCTTCGTTCCGACCTTGCCGCTGGTCTTTACGTAATCCGCATACATCCAGCCTTTCTTGCCGTCGCTCTTGACCTTGACATAATACCACTTGCCGGTAGAATCCTTATAGTAGATGGTAACGGATTCGCCTTTGTAGTATTCGGTAATGCATTCGGCAGAATCCTTGGCATCCTTTCTGAGCGCGATCTTGGTAGCCGTTACCGTGCCGGTCACTTCACCGGTCGAGGTGGAATATGACCCCTTCGCGATGTAATCGCTCTTGATGTAGCCGTACTTGTCGCCGCACTTCAAGAACCACCAGTTTTCCGATCCGACCTTTTGTTCCACATACAGTGTGACGGAAGTGCCCTTCGAGATGTCGGACTTGACCTTATCGTACTTTGTGCCCGGGCCTTTGCGCATGTTGACCTTGTCGCCGCTGACATAGCCGTTCTGCGCGTTCTTCTTCATGGAGGAGGTCGGCTCGGTATAGTAGCTTGCGGCGGTTGCGGATGCGCTTGCACCGGCGGTTGTACCGGCGGCAGGCGGCGTGTTGATGACCGGACCGCTCGTATCGTCAGGATTGGTCGTACTGTTCGGATCAGGCGTTTCGTCGGAGATCGGATTCAGCGACGGATCGACCGTAGGCGCAGAAGTCGGCTCGGCAGAGGGAATCAGGCTCACAACAGCCGTGGCCGAAGGAGATGCGACCGGTTTTGTTTTGGAACTATTGTTTTTATTGCAGTTCGAAATCAAAACGATCATCACGGTGATGAGCGCAATAATCAGCACGGCGATTGCCGCTAAAAACAGAATACCCGCAGGCGTGGGTTTGATTTTCTTTTTCGCCATAGTTATCCCCTTCCTTTGTGGAGTATCTATATCATACACGATTTTTTCAAAAAAGAAAAGTATTCAAACGACATTTTTTGCTAAATATTTGCGGAATTTTCGTGAAGAATCCATCTTTAAGTAAAAATATAAGAAAAGTTGTTGCAAAAAGATATGGAAATTGCATGAGGTGTATGCTATAATATTTGATGGTCAGGAATCTGAACTTTCAAGGAGGATGTATGACGAACAAGATTACCGAAATCCCGTTCCGCGGAACACCGGAGCAGGAAGCACAACTGAAACAGGTCATTGCCGAGCACAAAGGCCACAGCGACGCAATGATGCCCGTGCTGCAAAAGGCACAGGAGATCTACGGATATCTGCCGATCGAAGTGCAGACGATGGTCGCAGAAGGCCTCGGCGTATCGCTTGAACAGGTATACGGCGTGTCCACGTTCTATTCGTGGTTTACGCTTGAGCCGAAGGGCGAACATCTCATTCGTGTCTGCCTCGGTACGGCGTGCTATGTCAAGGGTTCTGCGGACATTCTGGCGGAGCTCGAACGCCAGCTCGGCATCAAGGCGGGTCACACCACCAACGACGGCAAGTTCACGCTCGAAGCCACGCGCTGCCTCGGCTGCTGCGGTCTCGCACCGGTCATGACCGTCGATGACGAAGTGTTCGGCCGTTTGGTTCCGGCAGACGTCAAGGGAATCGTAGATAAATTCCGCGCATAACCGAAAGGAAATGAGTATGACTATCCGGGAGATGGCTGATCGTTTGCAGGCTACCGTATATGCAGAGCCGGATCAGCTCGACATTGATCTTGAAGGTGCTTTCGGCAGCGATATGATGAGCGACGTTCTGGCGTTCGCGGACGACCGCGACGTGCTTTTAACGGGGCTTCTGAACGCGCAGATCGTGCGCACCGCGCACATGCTTGACATGAGCTGTATTATCATCGTTCGCGGCAAGTCGGCTACTGAAGAGATCAAAACGCTCGCCATGCAGAATCATATCGCGCTTCTGGAAACGAAAATGACGATGTATGAGGCGAGCGGCAAGCTGTACGAAGGCGGTTTGGGCAGATGACAAACGAACCGCTGCACTTTCACTATGACGTTGACGGCAACAATTTCACGTCCGCGGGGGAAGCTTCCGTTCAGGTGAAACGGATGCTTCGGCAGATGGGATTTCATCCCGATCTGATCCGCCGGATCTCTATCGCCATGTATGAAGGCGAGATCAATATGGTGATTCACGCCAAGGGTGGAGATGCGGATGTGTATGTGACGCCGGAATGCATCACAGTCATCTTAAAGGACGTCGGCCCGGGCATCAAGGACGTTGCGCTTGCGATGCAGGAAGGGTATTCGACAGCCCCGGACAACGTTCGGTCGCTCGGCTTCGGCGCCGGTATGGGCTTGCCGAACATGAAACGCTACTCGGATGAATTGAACATTGATTCGATCGTCGGCGTCGGCACGACGATCACCATGAAGTTTCTGCCGGCATAAGGAGGACGCATGATCGTTTACAAGCATTCCGTCTGTCTGGATGCGGACAAGTGCAAGGGGTGTACCACCTGCTTGCGCCGCTGCCCCACGCAGGCGATCCGCATTCGCGACGGAAAAGCTTGTATCAACTCCAATCTCTGCATCGATTGCGGAGAGTGCATCCGCCATTGCCCCTATAAGGCGAAAAAGGCCGATTTTGATCAATGGGATTCGTTGGATCGCAGCAAGTTCCTGATCGCGCTGCCTGCGCCGTCTCTGTTCGGCCAGTTTGCGAATCTCGATGACGCCGATTATCTCCTGCAGGGGCTGAAGGACCTCGGCTTTGACGACATCTTTGAGGTTGCCAAGGCTGCAGAGCTCGTAACCGACTATACGCGCACATATATGCGCCGTATGGGCGAGGGACATGCGCCGTTCATCAGCACGGCGTGCCCGGTAGTGGTCCGGCTCATTTCATTGCGGTTTCCGACACTTCGCAACAAGATGGTTCCGATCGCTCCGCCGATCGAATTGGCGGGCAAGCTTGCAAAAGAGCGCGCGATTGAAAAGCATCCCGAGCTGAAGCCGGAGGATATCAAAACGGTGTTTATTTCCCCTTGTCCCGCGAAGGTCAGCTGGGTGAAGAATACGCCGGCGGACAAGGAATGCTACATCGATTATGTGGTGTCCATGAGCGATATCTATTTCCGTCTGCTTTCCAAGATGGACCGCAACAAATCGCCGAAGGTCACGTCCGAATCGGGCGCGATCGGCATGAGCTGGCCGTCGTCCGGCGGCGAAGCAAGCGCGTTGATGAACGATCATTATCTGGCCGCGGACGGTGTGGAAAACATCATTCGCGTGCTGGACGACATTGAGATGGGGCATTTTCCCGATCTGAAATTCGTTGAGATGAACGCTTGTCCCGGCGGCTGCGTCGGCGGCGTCATGGCGGTTGAGAATCCGTATATCGCACGCGTCCGCATCCGGTCGCTGCAGCGGTATATGCCGATTGTGCAGAACCATATCTCACTTGCCGAGGATGAACCGATTCCGAAAGAGCTTCTGACGGTCGAACCCGGCGAGTACAGCTCGGCTGAGCTCTTGGACGTCGACCGGATGCAATCGTTCCGCATGATGTCGGAGATCGAGCGCATCTGGAAGCAATTGCCCGGCATGGACTGCGGTTCATGCGGAGCGCCCACGTGCCGCGCACACGCAGAGGATGTCGTGCGAGGCGAGTCGTCCTTGGACGATTGCGTCATTCGCATGAGAGAGCATCTGAAATCGCTGCAGCGCGACGAACACAAAGGAGACAAGGCATGACAGTACGGGAACTGATCGAACAAACGGGATGTGAACCGCTGCTGCTGTCCGATGGCGATCGCGAGATCACCGGCGGATACGCGGGCGATCTGCTGAGCTGGGTCATGGGACGCGCCCAAAGCGGTGATTGCTGGGTCACGATCATGTCCAACGTGAACGTGGCTGCGGTCGGACAGCTGACCGACTGCGCTTGCATCGTCTTTTCCGAAGGCGTACATCCCGACGAGCCGGTCATCAATGCGGCGAAGCTGCACGGGCTGAACCTGCTGCTTTCCGAAAAATCGACATTTGCGCTTTGCGCCGAAATCGGAGCGCTGCCCAAATGAAACGGTTCTCCTACGATCTGCACATGCATTCCTGCCTGTCCCCGTGCGGGGATATGGATATGACGCCGTGCAACATCGCAGGAATGGCGCATCTGAACGAACTCGGGATCGTTCCAGTGTTTCACGCCCGTCAGGATATCGGCATACCAGTTCGGATCCTTGCCGTATACAACCTGATAGATGTACTGGAACGCCCAAGCTGTCACCTGAGAGAGATCTGTACCGGCAATGCCGAAGGGATACTGGACGCCCTTCTGGCGGCATTCTTCCAGCAGATCAACGAATTCAACCGCGACGGCATCGTCATCTGCCTCACCAACCCCGTGGACGTGATAACCATGCAGGTGGCGGCCACGACCGGGCGCGA
>CALFIV010000209.1 GCA_937877295.1 uncultured Clostridia bacterium | reverse complement strand
CAGCCTTTTATATCAGTCTTATCACGCTTTTTTCAAAGCGAATCTGACCACGCGCGACGGCTTTCCGACCGGCGCATTGAAGGGATTCTTCACAAAGCTGTTAGAGCTTCTGAAACTTGAGCCTTCACACGTTATTGTTGCGTTTGACGTGCATCAACCGACGTTTCGGCATGAGCGGTATGCGGATTATAAGCTCGGCAGAAAACCTGCGGATGAGGATCTCAAAAAGCAGATGCCGGTCGTGAGAACACTTTTGAAGGAAATGGGAATCGCCGGGATCGAATGCCCGCGCTATGAGGGTGACGACGTGCTCGGCACGTTTTCCCGCATCGCCGAGCGGGCCGGACTTGAAACGTTGATTGCAACGGGAGACCGCGATTCATTCCAACTCATTACCGAGCATACAAAGATTTATTATACAAAAGACAACTCCGTCATCGATGCTGCCGCGCTCATGGAAAAATACGGTCTGATTCCGGACCGGATGCGTGATCTGAAAGCGCTGATGGGAGATGCGTCCGACCACATTCCCGGGATTGCAGGCGTCGGCGAAAAGACGGCGCTCAAGCTGTTGTCGGAATACGGGGATCTTGAAAACGTGCTGACGCATGCATCGGAAGTTAAAGGCAAGCTGGGTGAACGACTCCGTGAAGGTGCGGAGGATGCGAGGTTTTCCTATTGGCTCGGGACGATCGCTTGCGATGCGCCTGTACGGGAAACGCTGGAAGACTGCACATTTTCATTTGAACTGACCGGCAATGCCAGACAGCATCTTCTGGATCTGGAGCTGAACAGCATTGCAGACAAGTTGCCGCACGAAGAGACGTCCGACGAGTCGATGGAAATCGTAACCGTTCCAATCACAAATGAATCGGAGTTACAGGAAGCGCTCGCGTCTTTGTACTCCGCAAAAACGATCGCGGTGACGACCGTACCGACGCTCTCTTTTGCAGGCGATCCGGAACGCGCATATGTTTTGACGGCAGGAGAAACTTTATTTGACGAATGCATGGACGAGGATTTGGCATACCGCACCCTCGGCGCATGGCTTCTCGAACATGAAAAAACGCTCTATGCGTTTGACGCCAAACGATTATATCATCGCTGCGGATTCGACCCGGAACGCCTGCCGAATCTCGCGTTTGACGCTATGCTTTCGGATTATCTGCTGCAGAGCAATCGGCCGGTAGAAAACTATGAAGCGCTGTGCCGCGAATGGCTGAAGACCGATACTGCAAGTCCAGCACATCTGTTTCGTCTCTGTCCGCGTATGACCCGCGCGATTGAGGATGCTTCGCTTCTGCCGCTTTTACATGACGTTGAGCTTCCTCTGCTCAATGTTTTATACGGAATGGAATACATCGGTTTCATGACGGACAGTACCGTACTGGAAACGCTGCATGCACGTTTTTCGGAGGAAATCGATGCGCTGGAGCAGCGAATCTATGAAGCAGCCGAAGAACGATTCAATATTCTTTCCACAAAACAGCTTGGCAGAATTCTATTCGAAAAGCTGCAGCTCCCGTCAGGGAAAAAGACCAAGACCGGGTTTTCAACCGATGCGGATACGCTGGAAGCGATCGCGCCGCTGCATCCGATTGTCAAAGATGTGCTGCAATACCGTTTTCTGACAAAGCTCGACAGCACTTTTATCGAGGGCTTGCTGAAACAGCGAGACGCCGACGGACGTATTCACACCCGCTTTATGCAATGCGTTGCGGCAACGGGGCGAATCTCAAGTATGGAACCGAATCTTCAAAACATTCCGGTACGTACGGAGGAGGGCAGGGAGATTCGCAAAGCGTTTGTTCCGAGCGAAGGCAATGTGCTGGTCGGTGCGGACTATTCTCAGATTGAACTGCGGCTGCTGGCACATATCAGCGGAGACGAGAGCTTCATCCGTGCGTTCAACAGCGGGGAGGATATCCATGCACGAACGGCTGCCGAGGTCTTCCATGTGCCTCTTGTGTCTGTCACAAAGGAGCAGCGAAGCGCGGCAAAAGCAGTCAATTTCGGGATTGTTTACGGAATATCCGACTTTGGACTTGCAAAAAACCTCGGCGTGGCTGTCGGCGTTGCATCGAGCTATATCAAACGCTATTTTGAACGCTATCCAATGGTGGAGCAGTATTTGAAAAACAGTGTGCTGACGGCAAAGGAAAAGGGATATGCCGAGACGCTGTTCGCTCGAAAACGCCCGTTGCCTGAATTGAACGCAAGCAATTATAACGTTCGTCAATTTGGGGAGCGCGTAGCGATGAACATGCCGATTCAGGGTACAGCAGCCGACGTGATCAAGATCGCCATGGTGCGCGTTGATCGCGCACTGAAAGAGGGCGGGTTCAAGGCGCGTATTGTACTTCAGATCCATGACGAGCTTATCGTCGACACGCCGAGAGAAGAAATGGAAGCGGTTGCGAAGCTGATGCAGGATTGCATGGAAGGCGTTGCCGATCTGCGTGTCAGGCTGATTGCCGAAGCAAAATGCGGAGAAAGCTGGTTTGACACAAAATGACAAGAATCGTAGGCGTAACGGGCGGAATCGGCTCGGGAAAAAGCACGCTGACGGCGCGGTTTGCAGAATCAGGCGTTTCGGTGATAGACGCCGATGCGATTGCGCGAACAGCACTGACGCCGCATTCGCCATGCTTCAAGCAAGCGATCGACCTGTTCGGATCTGACGCGTTGATGCCGGACGGTACGGCGAATCGCCGCTATATCGCATCTCGCGTGTTTGAGCATACCGATCTGCGGGAAGCGCTGAACGGCATTGTGCATCCGTATGTACTAACCGAAATGCTTCGCCGGACAGAAGCATGCGAAGCTGCGCTTGCCGTGTGGGACGTGCCGCTTCTGTTTGAAACAGGCTATGACGCGTTCTGCGCCTGTACAATTGCGGTGCTTTGCAGCGAGGAATTGCGCATTGCGCGCGTCGTCATACGCGACGATACGGACGCGGACGCAGTTCGTGCAAGAATCAGCGCACAAATGAAGGATGAGATTCGGGCGCAGCTTGCCACATATACGATCCGAAACGAATCGACAATGACAGCGTTTCTGGCGGAGTCAGACGCTTTGATCGAACGAATCCGAAAGGAATTGGAATGAACGAGCAAATGAGCGAACAACAGCCTATCAATCATAAACAAAAAACGGTTCTGATCGTGCTATCGATGGTAGCAGTCTGCTTAATCATATCCGCGGTACTGGTGTTTTGGGTTCTTCCGAACGTACTGCGGGCACGGTTCAAGCTTGCGTACGTCGACCTGATTAAGCAGTACAGCGAACAGTACGAACTCCGACGGCCTCTGCGACGCAGACATCATCGCGGCCATCGGCGTGAACCCGTCCACCTTCTACCGCTGGCTCAAGGACGGGGAGAGCGCGAAGACCGGGGTGAAGCGCGCATTATTCACGCGCATTATTCACGGAGTTAAAAAAGGCCGAGGCCCAATACAAGAGGAGCCTGCTCACGACCATCAGGAGCGCGGCGATGAGCCGGGCGCAGTACTGGACGGCGGCCGCCTGGCTGCTCGAGCGCAAGTACCCGATGGAGTACGGCAAGATGGAGCGCAAGGCCGACGAGGGCGACAACGCGCCTGTGCAGCTGACCCTCGGGCTCGTCATCGAGCCCATGGCCGACGACGATGACGACGGGGCCGG
>CALFIV010000208.1 GCA_937877295.1 uncultured Clostridia bacterium | reverse complement strand
CGGCAGAAGAACATCGCGTCCTCCGCGCCGTATTCCTCGATGGCCTCCCGGTTGATCTTCGCCCAGAGCACGGGCCAGCGGTTATGCAGCTCGTGCGGGTCGCCGTCGTGCAGCACGCAGTCGACCGGCAGATATTCGCCGAAATCGGCCATCCAGCCCGAAACGCCGAGGTCGAGCATGTTCTGTTTAATCAGCATATCCTTTGTGTAACGCACGGCGTCTGGGTTCGTCAGGTCGAGCATGCCTGCGTCAAACGTGGTGGATTTGATGTGATAAATGCTGCCGTCGGTATGTGTGATGAGAAAGCCCTTGTCCTTGCATTCGTTGTAGAGACGGCTGTCCTTGACAAGGTACGGATTGATGTAGGCAAGAAAACGCACGCCGCGGGCGTTGAGCTTTGCAATCGCGCCCGAAAGATCGGGGTAGAGGTTCTCGTCAACCTCCCAGTTCCACCATACCTGCTTACCCATAACGGTGCGGTTTTCGCCCGACCAGTCCTGACTCCATACGCCTGCGATTTTCGCGCCTGCATCGAGCATGGCAAACGTCTTATCAAGGATCGTCTGCGTGCCGCCCTGGATGCCGAGGATCATGCCGTCGAAGCACCAGTCGGGCAGATACTGCCGGTTCGGAACAAGCTCTGCGTATGCTTTGAGAAGCGTTGAAAAATCGTCCGCCGCCAGCAGCGTCAGCGCGTTCGGACAAGCGTCAAAGATGAAGGTATAGCGATCGTCGCCGAAGGTCGAAATACCGTCGGATGCAGTGTCGAAGAAGAACATGCGGCCCTTGTCGGTCGTAAAGACCGGCATCGGCGCGTAAGAGCCGATTGCGCTGTGCGGCTTTTCCCGATAGAGCGCGCGGGGCAGCAGCGCCTTTTCGAGAATCGTCTTTGCTTTGATGTGCTCGGAAACGAAGTTGACGACGGTCTCGCCGCGAAGATTTGTCTGTCGGTACTGCTCGCCGCCGCCGAACACCGCTTCGTGTTCGAATGCAGGCAGGCAAAGCTCGTACGCCCAGCCGTTTTCACCGTGCAAGGTCAGCTTTGCGCCGCAGCGCAGCTCCGAAACAACGGCGGTCAGCGCGTGCTCTTCGGCAAAAAAGACGACATTGCCGTTCTCGGCTTTACAACCGGTCAGCGGGATGCGCGCCGTTTCCACCACGGTTTCCTTGACAGTGCCGCGATTGGCTTCGTAGGTTTTTTCACGCTTGATCGCCGTCGCAAACGGACGGTCGGTACGATGCTCTAAAAGCAGACGTCCCGCAGAGGAGAGCGAAAACCGATCTGTCTGAATGGTAGTAGAAAGCATTTCAAAACCTCCCAAATCTCATAAAAATATCATATCGGAAAACCGCATTCGTGTCAATGAAACCGGCCTGAAAAAACTTGCTTTTCCGATCGGCGCATGTGTTTTCGGTCATCGGCTGCGCGAATGGAGACCGCGTTGACACCGGCAAAAGATTTGATATATAATGAAACATCAGTTTTCCGTCAGAAGCGCAAGCGCCGGAGGGCAGAACCGCCTTTTGACAAGCAATCGCGATAAGACAGAGGTTACAAAGGCTGACGTCGATTGTCAGCCAAACAATCCGTTTGAGGAAGTGGCATGGAGTACGGTGCAATCATCGGTTATATTCTTGACGTAGGCGCGCTGATGATCGGCAGCGGCGCAGAGACGCATCGCGTGGAAGACAGCCTGTATCGGCTTTGCACTGCATACGGGTTTGAAAACTGTCATTGCTGGGTTGTT
Source organism: uncultured Clostridia bacterium (assembly GCA_937877295.1). The sequence continues at coordinate 2,313 of CALFIV010000208.1, read as the reverse complement.
CCGAGCAATATTCAGGCGACGGTCACAGCGCCGAGCGGCGAGGTGCTGACGCAGGTTCGGCATGTCCGTACGATGGGCGTGGATTTCGACCGACTGGATTGGCTGAACGATCCTTCACGGCGCTGCTGCAGGGATGTTCCTTCCGAAGCGGAGCTTGCAGACAGGATTCGTATCGCCATCGAAGATCAGCCGCGCAAACGATGGATCAGCTATCCTGCTGCCGTGCTTGCAGGCGCTCGGCTCTGCGCAGAGAACAGTTTTCGAAGTCAAAATTCACAAATGATGAGATTCAGGAAATGAAAAAACGCCCGCTGCATCTGCACTTTACGCATGTGCTGAGGCGTTAAAATCAAATGTAAAGTGACGCTGCGCGAGAGGAATCCGTCAAACGGGCACAGTGAGCCGTTCCAGCGAACGTCCCTGTCTGAATTTCCGGCAATACACGTCGGTGCATTTTTTGAAGCGGGCAAAGGTCTTTTGCGCCTGCTGTTCGTTGCTGTACGCACGCCAGCAGCCGACGCACTTGCAATCCTTGTTTCGGTCACACATAAAGCAGTGGACGTCTTCAGGCGGATAGCCGAGAAAAAGTCCGATCTCATGCGGAAAATCCGGATGCTCGCGAAGCCGCTTAATCAGCTCGGAAAGCCGAACGGAGGCAGTTCCTTCTTTGTACCCGCATGCATTCAGAATGGATTCGGAAAGCGGCGCAGATAGGTCTGCTTCCAGCTTTTTGGGATGGTAGAGGTATACAAGCGCACGGTTGCAATCGGTGCGCAGCGGGATCGCGCGCAGCCCTTTTCTGCCGAGACTGAGGTTCAATTGGCGCAGACTGGCCATCAGCTCATGTTCATCCTGATACGGGCAGGCAAACGTGTTCGCCGTTTTCAGCCCCGCAAGCGTCGGCGAGCAATGACGCACGATCATTTCCTCTGACATGCAATGCCTCCGAATTCCTACTGTTTTACTATGGGTAGCAACTGCTAACTGTATTAGTATAACATACTGATTTTTTTCAAGTCTTTTCAGAAGAATGTTTCGCAAGACGAAAACGAACCGTTTTCGATATAGACTTTTGATGACAAAACAAAGCAGACTGTGGTAAAATGATTGAAACAAATCAGGATAAACGGAAAGGGGAAAAGATGACGACGCAGGATATGCTCCGAATCGCAATGCAACAATCCGCAGAAGATATGGGATGCAGTGCAGAAGCGTTCCTTTTGGATCGCAATATTGTCGTTCCGTTCAAACTCGGATCAAAGGCAAAGAAGTATTACAGTCTTCCCATCGGATGCAATTTCATCTCTTACGGCAATAATGTCGTAGCGGCTTGCGCAGACGAATACTTCGATATCGTGAATGCGTACGTAGAAAGATTTGATTTTTATCATTGCTTTGAAACGCCGAATATACGCTGGCTGAATCGACGTCTCGAACCGTTGGGGCAAACGGTCTGCTTTATGGCGGAGTATTATCTTCCCGATTTAGGGCAAAAATCGTGTTTTCCGATACGAGTCTCCTGAATCAAAACAGTATTATTTCGTCTGTTTTCATTTGTTTCAAAAATGGTCTTGACAAAATGCAAAAATGTGGTATCATATGATTGTAGTTAGCAAATGCTAACTACAATCATAGGCGAAGGCCTTTTATTTTGAACTTGTAGTTAGCATATGCTAACCGGAAAGGAGAAAGCATGTCGGAGGAAGCGATGATTCTGCATGGATCGCCAACGCTTGCGGGCATCAAGACCGGCAGTCTGTTTCGTTATCCGTATGAAACCGCGGAACAGATGCGCGATGCGCTCCGACATTGGAATCGCAGCTTTTTAAAAAAAGGTCTTCGGGTGATTCCGCTGTCGTATCGGGATCACAAGGCGCTTTTGTATCTCTACCGCCCGTCGCGGCTTCTGAAAGATTTGCAAAACGAAACTGCATGCCGGATTCTTTCGGAACGCGGCTATTGTGTGGATTCCCCGGAGCGCTGCATCTGCTGTCTGATGCGCCGTCTGCGCGAGAACGAAGAATTCCCGCATGAGATCGGACTGTTTCTGGGCTATCCCGCAGAGGACGTTTGCGGATTTCTGGAGCACCGTGAGTGCGATCTGAAATGCGTCGGCTGCTGGAAGGTATACGGCGACGAGATCGCCGCGCAAAAAAAGTTTGAACAGTATCGCAAATGCAGCGAAATATACCGTCGCCGGTGGAAAAGCGGTACGCCGATTGACCGGCTGACGGTATCACAATTCACAGGAAAGGAGAAAAAGTTTGAAACAAAAAGTCAGATAACGGCCATAGAAAAAGGTACAACAAAAAA
>CALFIV010000207.1 GCA_937877295.1 uncultured Clostridia bacterium | reverse complement strand
AAAGACGAGATGGCGCTCTATGACCGCTGGATCAACGAATGGGGCTTTGACGCCGAAACGATCCTTGCCGCTTGTGCGCGAATGACGAACGTCAGCAGGCCTACGTTTTCGATCCTCAATGACCGGCTTTCCGATCTCAAAGACCGGCATATTGAAAACACGGCACAGATCGAGGCGGCGGAGCAGAACGACGCGGCGGACCGCGAGTTTGCAAAGCTTGTCTTTGCACGGCTCGGCAAGGTCGGCAATCCGGATCTGTCGACGGTTGCGCAGCTGAAGCTGTTCCTTGTCGACAAGGGCATTGCGCGCGAGGCGATCCTGATGGCCGCCGACGAATGCGTCCACGCGGAGCGTCCGCTGGGTCTTCTGAAAAAGATCCTGAAGGACTGGGCGGAGGCAGGCGTACACACGATGGCGGATGCGGAACGTGCGCTGGTGCACGCGAAGCCTTCGTCGAACAAAAAGAAACCCAAAGCGCTGGTCTATGAGCAGAAGCCGATCTCGGAAACGGATTTTTCGCAGCTGGTCGTGGACCTCAATGAGGACGTATGACGAACGAATTACGGCGCTATTACAGCGATCTCAAAGAACAGAATCAACGCATCCATGCCGCGCGCGTAGCGCAATGCGACGCAAAAAGCGCGCGCTTCGCTTCGCTCGACAACGAGCGTTCCCTTGTCATGCAGAATTTCGCGCAGGGCAAGCTGACGCTTGCGGCAGCCAAGTCGCGCATCGGCGCGATTTCGGCGGAGCGGAAGACGCTTTTGATTTCTTTGGGCTTCCCTGCCAACTATCTCGATCCGATCTATACCTGCGCAAAATGCAAGGACACCGGTGAAGTCGGCGACGGCAAAACGCAGCTCTGTACCTGCGCGCTCAAAAAGCTGCAGGAAACCGAGCGCGCCGGCTCGCGCATCAACGACCGGGAAACGTTTGAAGCATTCAGTACATCGATCTATCCGAACGACGAGCAGAAGCGGCAGGCGCTCAATATGAAACGCTTCTGCGAAGCCTATGTGGCAGCCCTGCCTTCACCCGAAAAGCCGAATCTGCTGATCCTCGGTCAGTCCGGTCTGGGTAAGAGCTATTTCGGCAACGCCATCGCAGCCGCCGCAATTGCGCGCGGCATACGCACGATCAAGGCGACCGCCTATCAATGCGTGCAGAGCATTCTGGACGGCATCGACAGCCGTACAAGCGGCATTGCGCCGTATCTTGACGTGCCGCTGCTGATCCTCGACGATCTCGGTACAGAGCCGATTCTGCCGAATATCACGATCGAAACGATCTTTCGCATTCTCAACGAGCGCAGCGCCGACCGTCTGCCGACCGTGCTCATTTCCAATCTTGACCGTGAAAAGCTCAGCGAACGGTACGGCGAGCGCGTGGCGAGCCGCATGATCGACGGCGCGCTGACCGCGATCCTGATCCTGACGGGTGAGAACCTGCGCACGAGGGCACGCTGATGCTGTACCTTGTTGCAACGCCCATCGGAAACCTCGGCGATCTGTCCGAGCGTGCAATCGAGACGCTCAACGGCGTCGATGCGATCTATTGTGAGGACACACGGCACACCGGGCTGCTTTTGCAGCATTTCGGCATACAAAAGCCGACCCGCTCCCTGCATCTGCACAACGAACGCGAACGCACCGAAGAGGTCATGGAAGCGTTGAAGACCGGCCGTAATATCGCCTACGTCTCCGACGCCGGCATGCCCGGCGTATCCGATCCCGGTGCGATGCTGGTGCAAGCGTGTCAGCGCGAGGGGCTGCCCTGCACCGTGATCCCCGGCGCAAGCGCCGTGCTGATCGCTGCCGTGCTGTCCGGACTGCCTGCACAGCCGTTCAGCTTTTTCGGGTTTCTCCCGCGCGAAGCAAAGCCGCGCCGCGAGCTGCTTGACGCGATTGCGCCGATCCGCCATCAGGTCATTCTCTACGAAAGCCCGCACCGCGTGCAGGGGACGCTGAAGGATCTTCTCGAACGCTTTGGCGACGGACCGGCCGCCGTGCTTCGAGAGCTCACCAAGCGGTTTGAAACGGTTGTGAAGGGTGATCTTTCGGAGCTTGCAGAGCGCTTTGCGGAAGAACCGAAGGGCGAATGCGTCATCTGCTTTGTTCCCGGACAGAAACAGGACAAGGCCGCGCCCGATCTGGACGCACTGCTCATCGAGCTTCTCAAGACCGAATCCGTGAAGGACGCCGCGGCGATCGCCGCCGAGCGGCTCTCTCTTCCGAAAAAGCAGGTCTACAAGCGCGCATTGGAATTGAAATGATCAAAGGCTCTGCCGCACGGCAGAGCCTTTCCGTTACACCAGCCAGTAACCCACCAACGGGCCTAAGAAAATCGCAAGATAGATCAGCGTGATCCACGGCTGATAGTCGACGTAGAATTCCTTGAACGTCAGCCTCCAAGGATGCCGGATCAGCACCCAGCCGAACACATCAAACACGATGCACAGCCCGGACCAGATCGCGCCGCAAAGAAGCGCGTCGGAAAGCGCCGGATTTTCGAGGCCCTTCAGATACAGCCAGCCAAACAGTGGGAAGATTACAATGTTGTAGAGCGGATGCCACGGCTTTGTTTTTTCGTATCCATCGCCCATGCCAGGACCGTCCTTCATGGTCTTCATGTGCAGAACGGTGATGTTGAAGACGGTATGCCCGATCCCGATCAACGTCACGATGATGTATGCTGTCCAGAACCAAAGCATCGACATTCCGAAATTACGCATATTCCCTCCATGCAGCTTTGCCGCGGTTTATGACGCCGCAGGCGTCAATTCATTCACCGCAAGGTGAATTTCATTCCGTAGGAAATTCATGTCTGCAGGACAATTCATTCGCCGCAGGCGGAATTCATCTCAATGAATCGTGCTCTGCACATGAATTGGCTGCGCCGTGAATTGACCTGCTTAGGCAGGTCATGAAAAGGCGTTCCCGAAGGAACGCCATGTGATTACGACATTGTGAGATACGCCGAGATGAACTGGTCGAGATCGCCGTCCATGACCGCCTGAATGTTGCCGTTTTCGGCGCCGGTGCGGTGGTCCTTGACGAGCGTGTAGGGCTGGAAGACGTAGGAGCGGATCTGGCTGCCCCATTCGATCTTCTTCA
>CALFIV010000206.1 GCA_937877295.1 uncultured Clostridia bacterium | reverse complement strand
GATCTATCGGCATGCTGCTTTCCTATGCCACCGACGGCGCGTTTCCGAGCTGGCTGTTTATCATAATCGGCAATACGCCGCTTCTGATCCTCGCGTTCCGCTATCTGCACATCCGGTTCACGGTTTACACGCTGCTGATGACGGCGATGTTCTCGGTGGAGCTGGCGATCCTTGCCAATATTCCGCTTCCGCAGCTCTTTGACGTATCCGATCCGGCATGGCGCGTGGTCAGCGTCATTTTCGGCGCGGTGACGATGGGCTTTGCGGGAGGCATGATCGTTCGCCTCGGCGGCAGCACGGGCGGCATGGATATCATTTCGCTGCTTTTGAACCGCAAGTATTCCATCTCGATCGGCACAATCTCCATGGCGCTGAACATTGTCATCGCTCTGTCGCTCGGCGTGGTGCGTGCGATCGGCGCGCACAACTATCGCATCGGCGTCGAAGGCGCTGCGCTGTCGTTCATAGCGCTGTTCGTCATGAGCGTGACGTTCAACAACATGATCCTCGGGCTCAACCGTACCAAGACGCTGTTCATCATCTCGGACAAGTGGAACGAGATCGCGCCGGAGGTCCTAAACCGCATGCACCGCGGGGTCACCTATATACCGTGCCGCGGCGCGTACACCAATCAGGAAAAGACGCTGGTCTATATCCTGACGCGTACGGTCGAGCTGGCGGCCATTCGCCGCATCGTCCTCGACAAAGATCCGAAAGCAATCATCTCCATCATCGATACGCGGGAGGTCATCGGCAAGGGCTTCTCCGCAGTCAACTGACAGAAAGGAAGGAATTCTTATGAAACAATGGATCGAACAAACATTGCCCGCCCAGATCGAAGACCTCAAAGCGCTTGTGCGCATTCCGTCCGTTTCGCGCGGCGATCCCGCTGAGCCCGGCAAGCCGTTCGGCAAGACCGTGTACGAAGCGCTGCAGGCTGCGCTTTCCATCGCGCGCAGGCTCGGGCTGAAAGCATGGGACGTCGACGGATACTGCGGCGTGGTTGAATACGGCGAGGGTGAGGAACTTCTCGGCATTCTTGCGCATCTGGACGTCGTTCCCGAGGGCGAAGGCTGGTCCGTACCGCCGTATTCCGCAACCGAACGGGACGGCCGCATCATCGGCCGCGGCACACTGGACGACAAGAGCCCGGCTCTTTCCGCAATCTATGCACTGGCTGCGGTCAAGGAAAGCGGCGTCGGGATGAAGCGCCGCGTGCGCGTCATCCTCGGCTGCGATGAGGAGATCGGATCGTTGGGCGTCGAGCATTATCTTGCGGTCGAAGGCGAACCGACGCTTGCGTTCACACCGGACGCGGAGTATCCGGTCGTTAATTCCGAGCTCGGCATCCTGCACAGCTCGTATGAAAAGAAATTTGCTTCCTCGATCCGGATCGACTGCGGCACGGCGGCCAACGTCATTCCGGGCGTGATCCGCGCAGAGCTGCCCAAAGCGGCGGTTGCGGTTGATGTACCCGAGGGCTTTACGGCGACGTTCGAAGGTCGCCGCATTACGGTCGAGGGCCGCGGCGGTCACGCTTCCATGCCGGAATACGCAAAGAACGCCATGCAGTGCCTGCTGGACGTTCTGACCAAACAGGACCTGCCCGAAGCGGATCTGGAGACCGTCAAAGCGCTGCATGCGCTCTGGGCGTACGATATGCACGGCGAAACGCTCGGTGTTGACGTCACCGACGCATCCGGCCGTATCACCTATGCGCCGACACTGCTGCACTTCGGGGAAGACGGCGCGCGCTTCACGACCGACTGCCGCCATCCGTTCTCCGCAAAGGCAGAGGATCTGCTCCGAAAATTGGACGCCGCGTATGCAAACGCGGGCTTTGTCCGCACCGACACGACGATCAAGCCGAGCCACTATATCCCGGCGGATTCGGAGCTCGTCTCCACGCTGATGCGCGTTTACAACGAACTGAACGGTTCGGATTCCAAACCTTTGTCCATGGGCGGCGGCACGTATGCCCGCGAGATGGTTAACGCGGTTGCGTTCGGCACGGTCCGCGAGGGCGAAGAGAGCCTGTGCCATGTGCCGGACGAATCGATCTCGATCGAGGACATCCACTTCAATACCATGGTCATGGCGGAAGCGATCCGTCGCCTCGCAGCCGAATAAGATGGCGCTTGTTTACATTGTAGAAGACGATACCGATATCCGGGAGATGGAGACCTACGCGTTGAAAAGCGCAGGTCTTTCCGTCGACGCGTTTGCGGAGAGCGAGCCGTTCTTCCGTCAGCTTTCCGAACGCTTGCCGGATCTCGTTTTACTCGATATCATGCTGCCCGGCGAGGACGGACTGACAATCCTCAAGCGGCTCAGGGAGGGACATGTCACACAGGCGATTCCGATCATCATGGTGACGGCAAAGACCAGCGAGATCGACCGTGTCACGGGGCTCGATTCCGGCGCGGACGACTATCTCGTCAAGCCGTTCGGCATCATGGAGATGGTATCGCGCTGCAAAGCGCTGCTGCGGCGCTCCAACCGTTATGTGCCGGTGCTCGCGTACAAGTCGATCGAAATGGACGACGAGCGGCATCGCGTCACGGTCGAAGGCAGCGACGTCGAGCTGACGTTCAAGGAATACGCGCTGCTGAAATTTCTGTTGGAAAACTGCGGCACGACGGTCACGCGCGAGCGCATGATGGAAGCCGTCTGGGGCTTTGCGTTCGCAGGGGAGACGCGCACCGTCGACATGCACATCAAGACGCTGCGGCGTAAGCTCGGTCCTGCCGGCACGCTGATTCTCACCGTGCGCAACGTGGGCTATCAGCTCGGGAGGTAAGCATGAACGAAAAGCTGCTTTCGGGCATTCTGGACACGATGGAGGACGGGCTTGTCGCGTTCGATCTGGACGGACGAACCGTCTGCTGCAACGCGGCGGCATACCGGCTGCTGCATCTGGAAGAGGGTGTTCCGTTCGACGTCAACAGCCTGCCGGAAGCGGTTCGTACCTTTTTCGGCGGCGCGCGAAGCGGTGAGAGCTCCACGATCGAGCTGTATCAGAAGGCCGTCCGGCTCAAGTATCACGATCTCACCGAAAACGGTCTGCGCACCGGCGCGGTGCTGACGCTCTCGGACATCGGCGAGCAGTACCGTGTGGAACGCATTCGCCGCGAGTTTACCGCAAACGTGTCGCATGAGCTGAAAACGCCGCTGACCTCGATCTCCGGCTATGCGGAGATGATCGAAAACGGCATGGCGAAGGATGCGGACATTCAGGCGTTTGCCGAGCGCATTCGCCGCGAATCCAACCGCATGCTTGCGCTGGTTTCCGATATCATCACGCTGTCGGAGCTGGATGAACCCGGTATCAAAGAGCGCGAGGAAACGGTCGATCTCTATGCGCTGGCCGAGGAGAACATCGAAACGCTGAAAAGCGCGGCCATGCTGCGCGGCGTCACGGTCCGGCTTTCGGGCGATACGACCTATCTGCATGCAAGCCGCGTGCTGTTAAACGAGCTGGTCTACAACCTGATTGACAACGCGATCCGTTACAACCGCGATCACGGTGCGGTTTCCGTACGCGTATCGGACGGCACGCTGACCGTGCGCGATACGGGCATCGGGATTCCCAGAAACCATCGCGATCACATCTTTGAGCGCTTCTATCGCGTCGATAAAAGCCGGTCCAAGGCGACCGGCGGAACGGGACTGGGGCTTGCGATCGTCAAGCACATCTGCGAGCGCTACGACGCCGCGCTGACGCTCGAGAGTCACGAAGGCATCGGCACCGAGATCACGGTCCGATTCCCGCAGGCATAACAAAAACGCCGGAGCGATCCGGCGTTTCAGACTGTCGAAAAAGGGGTCAGACCGTTTGCGGCGAAGTCATAAAAAGAATAT
>CALFIV010000205.1 GCA_937877295.1 uncultured Clostridia bacterium | reverse complement strand
TGATACTTGTGGCACTGACAGCCATGACCTCATGTCTTAACTCAAGCAGCAGTGAAGTGACACTGTACGACGATGCCGCCATCATTGGCTTTTCCTTAGGAACAGTCAACAGATACATGCATACGACATCCTCAACAGGTGCCGACTCTATCTACAAGGTTACATTCAGTGGCAGCAACTACGATTTCAGCATCGACAATGTCCAGCGAATCATCTACAACGCCGACTCGCTGCCCGTGGGCACCGATATCTCGGCCCTGAAGGTGACCGTTAATTTCCTCAATACTGTCCACTCGGCGGTCTTTAACATCACTGACGCAACCTATCAGTCCGACACGACCATCAACTACACGACTTCCATGACCAAGAGTCTGGACTTCACGGGCAAGACGGTGCTCACCGTGACCTCCGCCGACGAGGTCGGCGCACTGGCGCAGGATTTCAATGCTATGGCGGCCTCTGTGGAGCAGCACATCGAGGAACTCACCGAAACGGCGGAGAGGCAGCGTCTCTTCATCGGCGGCGTGACCCACGAATTCAAAACGCCGCTGACCGGACTGATCCTGCATGCGGGGCTGTTGCGCCGCGCAAACCTCTCCGACGACGAGCGGGATACGTCGCTTGCGCACATCGAAACGCAGACGGCGTGGCTGGAACGACTCGTGCAGACGCTCCTGAAGCTTCTGACGCTGGATCGGGAAATCGAGACGCAGCCGGTCGAGCTTACGGATTTTCTTGACGCGATCAGAAGCGGCATTGCACCCAAGCTTGATGAGCGCGACGCGACGCTTTCGATCGAATGCCGGACGCAGACGCTTTGGATGAACGCCGACCTGATGCAGTCGCTGGTGTTCAATCTCATTTCCAACGCAATCAACAGCTACGACGCCGACGCTCCCGAAAAGCCGGTGCAGCTCGTCGTATCCGAAAACACGATCTCCGTGCGCGACGTCGGCCGCGGCATCCCGCTTGAGGCGCAGCCGCGCATCTTTGAACCGTTCTACATGGTCGATAAATCCCGCAGCAAAAAGCTTGGCGGCAGCGGGCTCGGCCTTGCTCTGGTCCGCGCAATTGCGGACGCGCATCATGCCGAAATCACGGTAGATAGCGAACCGGGCAAAGGCACCAAGGTATCCGTCCCCCTGCCGTAACACAATTTCATTACAGTTTCATTACACTTTCGCAATGTTTTTCCAAAGGCGATCCGGTACGCTGTACACAGAGGCGGATCGTATCCGCCTGCATGAAAGGAGAAACCAAATGAAAAAACGATTTTTCATCATGCTTTTTGCGGCGCTGCTTCTTTTGTGCGCCTGCGTGCCCACGCCGGAGGAGCCGCCGGTGCTGCAGAAGGATCAGGATTTGATGATCCATAAAGGCGAAGCGACCTTGCCGCCCGAAGAAATCTATATCCCGCCGGAAGTGCCGGAACGATTTCAGTATGATTATCAGGAAGGCACATTGTCCATACACGTCGACGCCGAACTGACCGTGCCGGATAGCCCGCTGCCGATGGCGCGTGTACGTGCACAGGGGTTCGATCAGGACGCGGTGCGACAGCTTCTGAAGCTGCTCGCAAACGGCGAAACCATCTATACCGACCGCACACAGACGGTTGCGACCAAGGAGCAGATCGAAACCGACCTTGCACAGGCGATGGAAATGCTGGAGAACGGCAGCTATCGGGACGCGGACATCAACGAAGAGGAATGGGAGGAATACATTGCCGATCTGCAGGAGGCATATAAGAAAGCGCCGTTTGAAGCGGATATACAGCTTTTGGAGAACGGCGAGACCGACGGAACGTTTTATCTGCAGGAGACGTCCGGCGTGACCTTTAACAGCCTTCAGGCGCACACGGAGAGCGCGTGGATCAGCATCGTTTCTGCATTGCATGCGGATTCCGATTCGCGGTTCTCGTTTGATCGCGGCGATATTCCGTTTTATACCATGAACGGTGCAGTTGAGGTGTTTCCCGATTCCGTGCAATCCGATCATCTTCGCCTGACCTATGCAGAGGCCATGCAAACCGTGCAGAAGATCATTGACATCACGGGCGAGCCCATGACGGTAACGCATGTGTACCTGATCGGTGACGCAATGAACGGCAATATTGACGGCATCATATCGGACGCTAAGCATTGGGCATATTCCGTGCAGTGTCAGCAAACCTACCGCGACGTGACCGTGGCGGCGGGCGTTCCGGGAACGACGCGCACGGATGATCTGTTTACCATAGGTTGGGAATATGAGACGATGACGATTGTTCTGGATGACGAAGGAATCGCACGGGTCCGTTGGATGGAGCCGTTGACCGTCATCGAGCCGATTTCCGATTCGTCCAATCTGCTGCCGTTTGAAAAGATTTCGGAGATTGCAGAGCGCATGCTGCGCGTGGTCTATCTTCCGTATACGGACGCGGAGCACGAAAGCGACGGGCGGCGCGAGATCGCGATCGATATCCGGGACGTCAAGCTGGAACTGATCCGCATTCGCGAGCAGGACAGCGGCGTCGAGAAGAACGGTGTGCTGGTGCCGGTATGGGTGTTTTACGGCGATATTGTGGAAACGGACTATTTCGACGGCGAGCCGGACGTGATGTATGCCGGCTACGGCTGCGGCGGAGGCTGCGAATACCGCGAAGGCGACGAGATCGTGCTTTGCATCAACGCAATCGACGGCACCGTCATCGATCCGTTGCTGGGGTATTGAGCCATGAAGAAACAAATTTTGCTGATCCTGCTTGCAAGTATATTTCTCTGCGCCTGCGTGCCGACGCCGGAGGAGCCGATCGTGGTCGGAAAGGATCAGTCCGGCATGATCGACAAGGCAACGGAATCCATCGCGCCGCAGCTGCAGGCGCTGCCGCTGAAAGAAAGGCTCGAAGTGCCGGATCGGCTGACATACGCCTATGAAAAGGGCAATCTGAAGATCGAAGCCGACGCAAAGATCGTTGTGCCGGACGGCGAGCTGCCGATTCTTCGCGTGTTCCCGAAGGATTTCGAGCAGCAGACCGTGAACGATTTATGGAACGTGCTGATCGGAGACCGTGTCATGTATGAAACGGATTTTCAGACCAGAGGCGATCTTGAAAAGATGATCGACTATTATAACCGGGTCATCAGCGGGGAGCTGACGCAGGATCAGGTGATGACCACGCCGGAGGAAGCGGAAGAAAAGCTGAACGAATTGAAGCAGCAATATCTGTCAGCGCCGGAGGACGGCGAACGGCCGATTGCGGACGGTACGCTGCATGTCGCATATCTCGACAGTGAAACGGAACAGAACGCGGCGAAGCGGACCGTACTCAATGCATACAACTTTGACGAGCGCATTTCGTTTTCGGTGAACAACAATTATGACAACACCGAACGGGTGATTACGCGGACGCATTACGATGAAGACGGAAAACCCTCCGGCAGCGCCGGGATCAAGGTCGCCCGCAATGCGCAGATCAACTTTCGCAGCGAATCCGACAAGGCGATCGACTGTTCGGAATGCGTGAAGCAGCTGGACGTCACCGATCCGATCCCGAGCATCGCATCCACGAAGCTGCATACCACGCCGAAGGAAGCGGCCGAAGCGGCGGAAGCATTTTTGAAGGACGCGCATCTTTCGGAGCAGTTTTCCGTCGCGCATATCTGGCTGATCACGAACATGGATGAAACGAACTATGCATATCGGATCGAATGCGCACGCATGCAGAACGGCATCCCTTGCCTTTGGTCGGAAAATGTCTGGAGCGACGCCATGGATTCGTTTTCCCCGGAATGGTACTACGAACGGCTGGAGATCTATGTATCGGATCGGGGAATTCACCGGCTCAGCTGGAGCAGCCCGCTGCAGATCGGCGACACGGTAACGGCAGAGACCAATCTGCTTCCGTTTGCCAAGATCCGGGCAATCATGGAGAAGATGCTGCCGATCCTGTTTGAGGATGAAGCAAAGGACTATTACGGCTCGGAAATCACCTATATACGCCAAAAGCAGATCGATCGCGTCGAGCTCGGGCTTTGGCGCGTGCGCGAACGCGACAACATCGAACAGGGCCTGCTGGTTCCCGCATGGGCGTTCTATGCAACTACAACGGCGGATACGGCGCCCGACGACGCGGCGAAGTTCGATTATCACGAGGAGGACTATACGCTGATCCTTCTGATCAACGCCGTCGACGGTACGATCATCGACGCAACATTGGGGTATTGAACAGTTTCCAAATCAGCGTTCCTTGACAGGGAAGCTGTCACCGACAGGTGACTGAAGGGTAGACTGCTTTCGACAGCCTGCGGATGCTGCTTTCCCTGACAGGAACATACGACCAAAAGGAGAAAACAATGAAACGAATCTTTCTCATATTACTCGCAGGTATATTTCTTTGCGCCTGCGTGCCGACGCCGGACGAGCCGATCGTAGTCGGAAAGGATCAGTCGGCCATGATCGAGCAGGCCAAAGCGACGATCGCGCCGAAGCTGATGCAGCTGTCGATCCGAGAGCGACTGGATGTGCCGGAGCGATTGAAATACTCGTATCATAAGGGCAAGGTGTCGATCGAAGCCGACGCAAAGATCGTTGTGCCGGACGGCGAGCTGCCGATCGTGCGCGTATATCCCACAAATTTCGATCAGCAGACGGTGACCAATCTTTGGAACGTTTTGATCGGTGACATGCCGATGACGGCAAAGCAAAACGCGGATACGAAGGATGTGATCGCCGCGCGCATGCAGACGCTGATGACGGCGATCGACAACAACGATCTGGAACGGTATCATTTTTCCTCCGTCGAGGAAGCCGAACAAGCGATCGAAGTGCTGAAAAGCACGTATCAGGCAGCGCCGGAGGCTGCAGCGGGAGAGACGGTGGACGCTGCGCTGCAGCGCGGCGTGCAGCTCGACGATCACGGCAAGGAGGTCGCGTCGCATACCTATCTGTCGGCCGTATCGGAGGAGATGGGGATTCACTTTTCCGTCAACAACAGCTGGAACAACAAAGAGACGATCATCGGGACCGCATATGACGAATACGGACGCGCCGTCGGTACGACGGTTCGGCAGGTGGTCAGCGGCAGCGATTTCAGTTTTTACAAGCAGAACGAGTCGCAGATTGTATGCTACATCTGGGAGCGTGAGCTGTCGTTTTCGGACGGCTGCCCCGAGGAATGCAAAGGCAGCGTCACGATCACACCGGCGGAAGCAAAAGCGTTAGCGGAGGACTTTCTGGCACAGTCGGGCATGGACAGCTCGTACCGCGCAAGCCGCATTTTTCTGATTCGCGACCAGGAAAATACTGTGTATTCGTATCGGGTCGTCTGCGCGCACACGGTGAACGGATGCGAGACGCTGATGCCGGCGAATCTCATCGAAGTCGATGCGGAGGACGATTACGCGCCGATCTGGAAACAGGAGAGATTTACAGTGGACGTCAACGACAACGGCGTTTACAATATCAATCTGGACAGTCCGATCGCGATCGGCGACACGATCACGGAGCAGTCGAATTTGCTGCCGTACAGGGAGATGTTCGCAATTATGAAGAAAATGCTCCCGATCGTTTATGCGGATTATGAAGATGATCTCGATTATGCTGTGCGGATCAACCGCGCGGAGCTTGGGCTCTGGCGTATCCGCGTGCAGGATAAAATCGATCAGGGCATGCTGATCCCGGTCTGGGCATTTTATGGCTATGTCAGGACATACGCCTCGGACATGCCGGAATACGGAGAGATGAACAGCTACGAGCCGATCCTTCTGATCAACGCTGTCGACGGAAGCATTATCGACCCGATCAAGGGATATTGAGCAGTTCCAAATCAGCGTTCCTTGACAGGGAAGCTGTCACCGTCAGGTGACTGAAGGCAGACTGCCTTCCGACAGCCTGCGGATGCTGCTTTCCCTGACATGGGCGGCTATACGAAACATACGAACAAAAGGAGAAAATTATGAAACGAATTTTAATTATATCACTTGCACTTGCAATGTTCATAGCCTGCGTTCCGACGCCGGACGAGCCGATCGTGGTCGGAAAGGATCAGAGCGCAATGATCGGAAAAGCGGAGGAAACGCAGACGCCCGTTAAAGATGCGATGCCCGCAGTGGAGCACATTCAGGAACAGTTTTCCGACCACGGCGTTTCTGTTGCGATTGACGCGAACGTGTCCGTTCCGAAACCGGAAATGCCGATCGTACGGGTGCATGGCGTCGACTTTTCACAGGAACAGGTTGACCGGATCTGGAATGAATTGATCGGCGATACAGCCATGTACTACGACCCAAATGGCGACGGGAAGCATGCCGTTTTGGTCGATTCTGAACTGATGACGCGCGACGACGGCGTGACGATGCTGTCGGCTCTTGAAAACGCGTCCGGAAAATGGTGGGAGAAGGACGGCAAGTATTTCAGCGTTCTGAATAACCGTAAAACGCCTTACGGCAAAAACAAGCCGCTGAATTATAACGCGATGCTCAGCTACCGTTTTGCGCATTCCGATGAAGAATATTATTCCGACGTGCTTGAGCGCGATCTTGTTCCGATCGCGGTCACGGACGAAGCGCTGGAGGGGACTTCACTCACGATGACGCCGCGCGAAGCGATGGAGCAGGCGTCAGCATGGATGGAACGTTTGGACCTTCCGTTTGCGCCGTTGCGGATCACGCCGGTTCGAAACGAAGCGAAAGAATATGCGTATCTGGTCGAGTGTTCCAGGATCGTCAACGATACGCCGACGGCGGTGATGGACGGATACAGCCGTCTCGACCCCAAGACATCCGTTACCGTGGATTGGTACTACGAATGCATGAAGCTTCTGCTGTCCGATGCGGGGCTTTTGGGATTTCGCTGGGAATCGCCGATCGAGGCGGACGAGACAGTTGTGGAAACCGCGCAGCTTCTGCCGTTTGATGCAATCATGGATATTTTCCGCAAAATGATGCCCATTCGGTATGCGTCTTCGTTCGAGGGACGGACTGAGGTATTTCAAATCAACGAGATCCGGCTGGAGCTTGTGCGCGTGCTGGAACAGAATGCGCAAAACAGCGGGCTGTTGATACCGGTATGGTCCTTCTATGGAACGAACCGAACGGATTCGGATGCGTCCGATTGGGTCAGCGATGAGGACTACGGCTGCCGTCTGATGCTGAACGCCGTCGACGGCAGCATCATCGATCCGGAGAGAGGGTATTGAACTGCGAGCGATCCGAGATCCTTCGCCGTTCTGCGGCTCAGGATGACAAAAAAGAACGGCTCAGGATGACAACATGAATTGCACTTTATGCATGAATCGCGTCAAAGACGAAAGAAAGGAGATACCCATGAAACGGATCTTAATCATACTGTTAGCACTGATGCTCTTTTGCGCTTGCGTGCCCACGCCCGAGGAAGAAGTCGTTATTCAAAAGGACTTTGACGTCATGATCGAAAAGGCGCAGGCGACGCCGGGCACGGAAACGGTTGTCGCGGACGGCACTGCAACAAAAGCGGATGCGCAGCCGACGGAAACGGCGGACACGCCGGAGGAAACCGGTAAGCCCGGCGAGCGCGTAGCCGATACGTTTACCGGACGCTCGGAGGACTTCAAGGTCTCGTTTGACGCCGAGGTGATTCGTCCAGACGGACCGCTGCCGGTCGTACGTGTGCAGGCGACGGAGTTTACGCCCGAAACGGTGGAGAAGTACTTTGATGTGCTCACAGAGGGGTACGATCTCTATACGCAGGAACAGTTGGAGACAAAGCCGTTTCTGGAAAAGATGATCGCCGATCTGCAGGATCAGCTTGACAACTGGATTCCGACGGCTGAATTTGAAAGTGAAGACCAGCGCAAGGAAGAAGCCCGATATCTGAAACAACTGATCAAGACGTATCAGGAGCAATGGAAGACGGCAGCGGATGCGCCCGGCGAACCGGTGCACAGCATTGCGGATACGTCATACAGACATCTCAGAAACGAAAACGGAAAGGTATCCTTCAGCTGGTACGGGAACAGCACCGTTCAATACGGAAAGAAGACCGTCACGTATCTGCAAAGCAGCGTATACTTTAATAATCGCAGCAACTACCCGGAAACGCCGTCCGGTTCATTCAAGCAATGCGCTGACGTCACGGGGCAATCGACCGTACCGCGCGGAACAAATCTGAAGAAAACGCCGTCGGACGCGCAGCTTGAGGCGGAAGCGCTGATTGCAAAGATCGGCGTCGGGGACATGAAGGCGGATCGTGTGCTGCTGATGCAGGAAACGGTATTGAGCGAAGGAAATGAAGGATACAGCATCAACGTTTCAAAACTCCCGAAGGACTATCCGTTCAAGTATTTGTACGAAGTGCGCTTTTATCGCGTTGTCGACGGTATCAAGGTGGTCGATCCGTCACTGTTTGCATCGTCCTCCTCCCACGATGAAACGACTGTCGCGCCCGAATGGGATTATGAAGCGCTGATTGTTTGGATTTCCGATCTCGGCGTATGCAAGCTGGAACACCGTGCGCCGATCGAGACGGTTGAAACGCTGGTGGAGAACGCGAATTTGATGCCGTTCGATAAGATCGTGGAGATCGCAAAGAAGATGATCCCGATCATCCATGAAGACGAACTGATCAATAACGATCAGCTTTCCGGGATTGAGGTCAGCCTTGATCGTATCACACTGTCCTTGCAGCGCATTTCCGAGCGGGACAATCTGGACTATGGGCTTTTGACGCCGGTGTGGAACTTCTGGGGCACGGAGCTATTGCGTTACAAAAACGGCGATCTGCTTTGGTGGAACAACATGGACACGGCAATGGGCCCGTGCAGTGCGTATCCGCTGCTCTCAATCAACGCAGATCGGAAGAGCACACGTCTGAACTCCAGTCACGATCAGATCTCGTATGCC